>JAKSDM010000025.1 GCA_022360135.1 Pseudanabaenales cyanobacterium
TCTAACCGATCGCAATATCCTGATCACCCCCGGCAGTCAGGCGCTCTACTTCTTGGCCGCCAATGCTCTGGGGGGACACACCCAGGACGGCGACTTGAAGGAAATTGTGCTGCCCCTCAGCCCTGATTACACTGGATACGGGGGGGTGACGTTGACACCCAAGGCGCTGCGAGCTTACAAGCCCACCATTGAACTGGGCTCTGATTCTCATCGGTTCAAATATCGTCCCGACTTCAGCCAACTGAAGATTACTGACAAAACTGGCTTTGTCCTCTTCTCTCGTCCCTGTAATCCCACTGGTAATGTGCTGACAGACGAGGAGGTCCATCAGATTGCGGCTCTGGCGGCTCCTTACGATGTCCCTGTCCTGATCGACTCCGCCTATGCCCCCCCCTTCCCAGCTTTGAACCATACCGATATGACGCCCGTCTTTGGGGCTAACAGAGTACACTGCATGAGCCTTTCGAAGGTCGGTTTGCCTGGGGAGCGGATCGGGATTGCAATTGGAGACGCCAAGGTTATTCAGGTGTTGGAGTCTTTCCAAACCAATCTCTGCATCCATTCTTCCCGGTATGGTCAGGCGATCGCAGCCCGCGCCATCGCCTCCGGCGCCCTAGCCGACATTTCCCTGACGGTGATTCGGCCCCATTATCACGACAAGTTTACGGCGCTGGAAACTACCCTGGATGAGTCAATGCCGAAAGCGGTTCCCTGGCGCCTCCACCGAGGCGAGGGCGCTATATTTGCCTGGCTCTGGTTCCAGGACCTACCGATGACGGATTGGGAGTTCTATCAAGAATTAAAGCAGTACGGGGTTATTATCGTGCCCGGTAGTCCCTTTTTCCCTGGCCTACGGGAAGACTGGCCCCATCCCCAACAGTGTATTCGCATCAGCCTCACCGCCGCCAAAGAGGAGATTGTCACTGCTCTGAGACGTCTGGCCAAAATGGTTGATCACGTTTATCGGCAGTCTGCGGGGTCTGACTTTGCACCGCATCTTCAGGTGGAGACGGGGTGTGGGGTGTAGGGTGTGGGGTAGTGAAACTCACTGCGAAACTTAGCTATGATATGTGGCTTGAAATTATATGTGGCTTGAAATTGGTAAAATCGTAGCCCCTCAGGGACTCAAGGGTGAAGTTCGAGTCTATCCCAATAGCGACTTTCCAGAGCGATTTATCCAGCCGGGGCGGCGGTGGTTGCTGCGTCCGGGGATGTCAGAACCTCAGCCGGTGGAGTTATTGCGGGGGCATTATCTGGAAGGCAAGGGCCTCTATGTAGTGCGGCTGCAGGGGATTGCCACACGGGAGCAAGCGGAAGCCTTGAGGAATAGTCAGATATTAGCGCCGGAGAGCGATCGCCTGCCGTTAGAGCCTGATGAGTTCCATGTGGCTGATCTGATTGACCTGAGGGTTATTGTACAGTCCACCCAAACAACCATCGGGAAAGTGGCGGGGGTTCTTCAAGCTGGAAACGATTTGCTGGAGGTTGAACTCGATCAGCCCCAAGCAGTTGATTCAACTTCACCTGCAGCGCTTGCCTCAGACTCTGAAGCACAAGCGCCCTCACAGAAGCGTAAACAGTCTAAGAAACACAAGCGGACAAAATCCAAAACCCAGTCTAAATCCCCATCGAAGGTGTTAATTCCTTTTGTGAAGGAAATTGTACCTATCGTAGATTTAGAACAAGGACGACTAGAGATAAACCCACCGTCGGGACTCATTGATGAAATGTAAATAGGGATTCACCCGATTGAATCTTAGGAAGGCGTTGCTGAACAGCGGGACGAATGGATTTATTGTGTTGCCTAAATCGCCCTCACTCTAAACTGACTTTTCCCGCTAACCCGATCACCTATGGCCCGCCTGCCTCGCCCTCAAGTGAGAGAGCTAGGGAAACCTGATTATGTTCTAACAAGCGCTGCTAGTATTTCCTGCTAGTCGATGATTTGATAGCGGTCAAGAACAATAGCAACGCCTTCTCCGTAAGTAATCCAGAGTGAGTTTTCCTCCAAAGAGATAGCGCTTGCTGTTTCCAATGCTTCTAAGAAAAGGGTTTCTTGTTTTGCTAGCTCGTCTTCGCAAGCGATTAAACTCGATCCAGTATCACTAATGACTAGCTGATCGCCATTTTGAGTATAGCTACCTATGAATGTATTGCAGCCAGCCGAACCAGAAATGCGTCCGTTGGCAAAGTTCAAAGTGACCTCTCTGCTCTCTAATGCCTCTCGCCACACATCGCCCAAGCTAAATGCACGTAGTTTCCAGCCTGTGCCATCCAAATCAACTATTTCGGGTGAAACTGCTATCTGATTTACGACTTCGACCAGTTGATAACTATACGATGAACCATCAGCAGGTGGGTTTTCCACTTCTGTGATCGCAACAATCAATTCATACTCATATCCAGACTGCCATTCAAATCCTTCAATCGAATCATAGAAGTATGTGTATTCGTCATCTATGCCCTCCTTCACCAGTAAGCATTTTTGAGGTGCAACGCCTACGCAATCTACTTGTTCCGCACCAATGTAGAGAGTTCTAATTTTCAACGCCTCTTTTTCGAGAGTACTGATGCTAGTTCTTGTCTCTTGCAATGGTTCGCCACTAACATTTGTGGCCCCACATACCACTGCAAATAACGAAGAAAGTGCGATTGAAAAAATCAGGCGGATTCGTAGATTAGTAAATTGCATTGAAGCTTTCTCCTTGCTGACATATTTCGTTGTGTCATAGGCTTAGTTTTTCATTGATTGCATCGCGTGCTTATTTGGTATCAATAATTGAAACCACCAGTCTGAGAGCCTGGTCCGAGAGATGGCTCAATCTGTGTTTCAGGGAGCTAGCCGAACAAGGTCTTCAGTAAGCTACCCAGCAAGACTTTCCCCTTCTTCCTGGCATTATGCGCGAATTCGAAGCAACCTAAGTATACGGGTAATTTTTCCTGAGAGAACCCTCGGTGAGGTCTTAACCTTCAACTTGGTGGGACCTGCGCTCTAGGATTGCACCATAATTGCACCATAGAGGTAGCTAAATCAATTTTTCGAGGTGTCCTAGCGTTTGCCAAATGGTTTGGAGCATCGAATCAAGACCAATGTGGGTAACCGCAGAAATTAGAAATATGGGGGTCTCGCTAAGGGACTGTAGTTCTTTTGAGAGCGCAACGACATCCCCCTCAGACCGAGCGTCTACCTTGTTGAGCGCCAGAATCTGAGGCCGATCGGCAAGTCCTCGCCCATAAGCCGCCAGTTCTTGCTGGATAGTCCGGTAATGGGCGATTGGATCCGCCGCCGTTGCGTCTACCAGGTGCAGCAGCAAACGAGTTCGCTCGATATGGCGCAAAAACTCATGCCCTAGCCCCATTCCCTGGTGCGCCCCGGCAATCAGCCCTGGAATATCTGCAAAGACAGTTCCGTCTCCAGTGGGTTTACGAACGACTCCCAAGTTAGGTACAAGGGTGGTAAAAGGATAATCAGCAATTTTGGGGTGAGCAGCCGAGAGGGCTGCAATCAAGGTGGACTTACCGGCATTGGGTAGGCCGATAATTCCCACCTCCGCCAGCAGCTTAAGTTCTAGCCGGATCCGCCGCGCTTCTCCGGGTAAACCTGGCAAAGCCTGTTCGGGTGCGCGGTTGCGGTTGCTGAGGAAGTGCTTGTTTCCTAGGCCGCCTTTGCCGCCTTTGGCGACACAGAGGGTCTGACCGGGATTCACCAAGTCTCCTAGGATTTCATTCATCCCCGCCTCATATACGACAGTGCCGCAGGGAACATCGACTAGGCGATCGCGACCGGCAGCGCCGGTTTTATTCTTGGGGCCGCCTCGCTCCCCATCTTCCGCCCTAAAGCAATGAGCATACTTGACATCTAGCAGCGTCTGCAGATGTCCAACGGCGACCAAGATGACTGAACCGCCTTGGCCTCCATTGCCTCCGGCAGGCCCTCCAGCAGGCACATATTTTTCCCGACGAAAGGCGACTATGCCATCTCCCCCTTTGCCTGCCTCAACCTCAACCTCTGCCTGATCAATAAACTGCATATAGCAATTCTCGCTGGTGTAGAATATAGCTCAGTGAAGGCAGGAAGTAGGGGGTAGGGTATTGCTCAGGCAAATGACACCCGCAATAAATGGGTTAGATAGGTCTTTTAGGGATCCTGCAGCGTAAGCATCTCCTCTCGAATGCGGTCAGCTAACCTTGGATCTTCTCGGTGAGCTCCAGTGATATGGTTGAACCGTCTGACCGTGAGACCATTGTTTTCGACAATTTCCCTAGCCTCATTGCAGAAATTGACGATGATCAACCGGACGTCTGGACGTACATTACGCGGGAGACGGGCGAGGTTCCGGGAAATATTTCGATTACTGCCACAGCTCAAGGCCACATCAGACCTATCGCTGCTCAGGTCAGCCTCTATCAGGATATTCTTAATCTCTGTGTAGGCTTCATTGCGAGGACCATCGATTTGCAGGACAGACAATGCGTAGCGGGAAATTTCATCATTGCTGGCGTCGCTAGTAATTCCTTCGTTCCTAACCTGAGCATGGGCAGCGCTCAACGTCATCGTAGGAACGAATTGTATTCGTGTTAAGGTTAAGCCAGACAAGGCGCTGATTGTAGACAGCGCACCAACTACAACATAGGCAGTCACAATCCGCTTCGAGCCAAGTCGGAAATGGGAACGCAAAACCGTCATGATAACTATGTAAAGGCAAAAAACTATATTAAGCTAATTTCGGTAGGGATATCAGGATCCTAGGGGTTGATTTTTATGGGCGTGTTGCACCCATAGAAATCAACCCTCTTTTGACGCAATACTACGAGGGGATGGAATGCTTGACGAGACTTGGTTTTGGGTGAATTGCATATTCGGGTAAATGTATTATTCCTTCTTTTTTTGAATTGTTTTTTTAGGAGAAGTTCCAAATTATAGTAGGAATTTTCGCTCTAGTGAAATAATTGGCTAATTTCTATAACTTTTGTTTGCAGGGTAGCCAGCTCATCTGCTCCCCGTTTAAGACTTGCTTCTAGGGCTAGAAGCAAGGGTAGTGTCTGTTGCAATTTGGCCAGAGGTAGCGCCCTTACCTCTTTTTGCAGGAAATATATCCGCTTGGGGTTGTTCACCTCAGCCGCCTGAGCAATTACTTTTTCATTGCCCTCTCCGATTTCTAGCATCAACTTGACCCATAGCCACAGACGGAATTGCCCCACCAATGTAGAGACAATGCGGAGAGCCGGTTCATTGCGATTGATCAAGTCTGTTACCAGACTTAGGGATTGAACCGTATCTCCCTGACGGAGCGCCGACGCCAATTGAAAACTGGTTTGAGTATTCGCTAAAACTAAAGCTGAAATCATTGTAGGGTTCAGAGGCTGACTGCAATCACCGATATAAAGTCGCAATTTCTCCAGTTCATTGAACAGCTGTCGGGTATTGGAGCCAACTGAGTCCGCCAGCAATTCCGCCGCTGCCGGGGTCAATTTAACACCTGCCTCCCGAGCCATCTGATGGACCTGCTGAACGAGCAGATCGGTTTTCCAGGGAGGAATAGTGGAGAACTCTCGAATTTCTGTATACTTTTGCAGCAGCTTGGTAGATTTCAGTCGACCATCGGGCTTGCTTTGACTGGTAAACAGGAGAACGCTGGTTTCGGGGATAACGGGCAGGGTGCGGTCTAGTTCCTGTAGCAAGTCTTCTGGGCAGCGTTGGCAGACCGTCGCTTCCTGGAGCCAAACAAAGCGCTTCCCCATACCAAAAGGAGGCGTCATCGCTTGGTTCAGA
>JAKSDM010000455.1 GCA_022360135.1 Pseudanabaenales cyanobacterium
CAAACCGTCGGCGTCTAGCAGTAGCGGCCGATCGCACCCCAAGACCGCGTTAACCGCCGCCTTTGCCTCTCGGGTTAGACCGGGGCCGCAGGCGATCGCGCCATAGGCGGCTAGATTGAGGTCATCGGGCAGTTGGGCGATGGCCCCCTGGTCGGTTTCTGGACAGCCCAGGATTAAGGCTTCGGGCAGTTGGGCAATCAGGATGGGCTTGAGCGAGGCGGGCGCGGCTAGGGTGAGCATGCCTACGCCGCTGGCGCTAGCCCCCAGCCCAGCCAGAATCGCTGCCCCCATATACTGTTGAGAGCCACACACTAGCAAAAGATGTCCTACCTTATATTTGTGGGTGGCGGCGGGTCGGGGCAAGGGTAGGCGGGCGATAGCAGCCGCTGGCGTGATGCTCTGAACCGGCGGCGGGCTTCCCAGGATGGCCTGAATATCGGCTAACGGCAGGTCAAAGTCAATTAGCTCCGCTCTGCCGATATAGTCCAGCGCCTGATCCTGCAGAAAAGCCCGTTTCCACAGCCCCAGGCAGCCAGTATGCGTGGCTTGAATCGCCGCTCCCAGGACTTTCCCTGTATCCGTATGGACGCCAGAGGGCAAATCAATGCTGAAGACCGGCTGAGGCCACTGGTTGATTTGGTCCACAGCGGTTGCGATCGCCCCACTCAGCGGCCGCTCCAGACCGAATCCAAACAACCCGTCAACCACTAAATCACAGTCCGGCAGCGCCTCAATTTCTCTCACACTGGGAAGGCCCAAACTGTCCGCATACCGAGCATGGCGAGCAGTCAGCTGCTTGAGCTTGACGAAAGGACGAAATAAAGCAACCTGATAGCCTCGAAAATAGAGTTCCCGCGCCACCACCAGCGCATCACCGCCATTGTGCCCTGGACCCACCAGCACACCTACTTTGAAAACCGGCGTCAAGGGATATAGCGCCTGAATTCGACGCGCCAATAACCCCCCGACTTTCTCCATCAGAGCCGCTACCGGCATCCCCGCCTCGAATACCTGCCCCTCGATCCGCCGCATCTCCTCAGCCGTCACAATCAGGCCCTGAATTTGCTCTAATCTTGACGCCATTCTTATCGGTCAAAAAAGACCCTTGAGTTTAACCCAAATCCTCGGAGATAACCATTCCAGCTCTCGGCCACACCCCGATTCTCAAAGGGACCGACGGCGACATGCGGACCTCGAGGGCGCTCCCGCAGATGTACATTGTAGGGAGCCGCTCCCAGCTGAACAACCTGATCCCTGATGGTAGGCAGTCGATCAGAAGGACCTGGAATCACGACATAGTAGGGCGAGTCACTATTGATGACTCCAGAGGCGGGAGGAAGCGCATTGATAGGGCTGAAATTAGGCGGTTGCCCAAACTCAACACTATGATCTGGAGCCGCGACAACCGGTATGGGGATTGCGGCGTTACTGGCAGGAGAAGTGGGCAGCGATGGCAGAGAAGTGGTTTGGGAGATTGGAGGCGCCGTTGCAACTTCGATCTGTTTAATCTCAGCCCCAATGCCTTGAGAGCCCAGTTGAGCCACTTGCTGCTGAGCATTCTGCCGCTGTAAAAATAATCCCGTCTGAATCACAGTGCGGCCTTCGTGTTGACGACGAAACGCCTCGGGTTCTACTTGTTGAATCTGCTCTAACAATAAAGGGCTATCGCCGTTGACAAAAACCAAGTAGCGCTGGGTTGAGGCTCCTATTTGGCTCGCAGGCGCGACTCCAGTAGAGGGTGCAGTAAAAGCCCCACCATGGTCAAGGGTCGGCGGCGGCGGTAAGGTGTTCAGCACTTGAGCGATTTGGACCATTTTAGGACTGGGAGCAGATCCGGCGATCGCCTGCGGTGTCAGGCACAGTCCGCCCGCCAGGTAAACTGAAGTCGCCAAAAGTCGCCTAGGAGACAGCTTAAAATATTTGATTCTAGCCAATGGGGCAAACATATAATTGGGAGAAACCATGCCCATAACCAACTTGAATACAGCTGGCGCCAACGTCAAAACCCGAAACCAAGCTTGTTGCTGTTGTCGCAGCTTGAACAGAGCCTTACTCGCCAACTAGCCTGAAAGGGTGCTTGTAAAGGCGCTGCCGCCAACTGGTTAGGGCGTAAAGCCCTGTGGCGCACTAGAGAAAGCGAAGCCACACCCTATGCAGAGAGGGTATGATTCCAGGCTTCTCAAACAACCTCTCAGGAAGGTGGTCAGTAACTTGGCTAATGAGGATAGCTCAAACAAAATAACAAGACAAGGGTAAGGTTTCTAAAGAAAAATTAAGATGTAGTCAGTTCATGTGGAATGTAATCAGCTCAGTGATTAGTAAGAGGAAAATAGAGGACTTAGCTAATCACAATTCGAGTATCTATCTATCGCGGTTCTCACTTGTGTGGAATGCATTTCAGTGAAGTCAGAGTGTCAGGTGTGGCGTGTAGTCAATACAAATAAAACCCGTTATAAACCGGGCCTTACTGGCTGGGAAAGGAGTCAGGGGTCAGCTTTAGACTGGATTCTAGATTTAGAATTTCATCTAGATATTTGACAAAGACTTGGTGAAGAGATTTTTGCAGCGGCCCTTCTAGACCTGTCTAAGCGCATTTGGAGTGCTAGCCTAAGAAATGGATAATCTTGCCGAAAAATCCAGATTTATTTCAGGTTCCGATGAACAAAGTTGTAGTAGGTCTTTCAGGGGGAGTTGACAGTTCTGTAGCTGCTGCTATCCTGCGCCATCAGGGCTACCAAGTCATTGGTCTAACGCTTTGGCTAATGAAAGGTAAGGGGCAGTGCTGCTCAGAAGGGATGGTTGACGCCGCTCAGCTCTGTGAAGATCTGGAGATCCCGCACCATATTGTGGATAGTCGGGAGGTCTTTCAACGCCATATTGTGGACTATCTGGTGTCAGGCTACGGGGCTGGAATTACGCCGCTACCCTGTTCTCAGTGCAACAAAACGGTCAAGTTTGGACCGATGCTGCGGTACGCCCGAGAGGAACTCGGCGTTGATCGCATCGCCACCGGTCATTATGCTCGGATTACCTACGATCCGGCCACGAATCGCTATCAATTGCAGCGAGCCATCGATCGCAACAAAGATCAGTCCTATTTTTTATACGACCTGACCCAGGATTTATTGGCCGCGACTCAATTTCCATTGGGAGACCAAACTAAAACGGAAACCCGGCGTATTGCCGCAGAATTCGGTTTACACACCGCAGATAAGCCAGAAAGCCAGGATCTCTGTCTGATTGAACATCATGGCTCCATGAACGCTTTCCTGGATAAGTATCTGGGGCCTAAACCGGGCGACATTGTGGACATCTCAGGCCGAGTCCTGGGACAGCACAATGGCATTCATCATTACACTATTGGCCAGCGTAAAGGACTTGGCATCGCCGCGCCGCATCCCCTTTACGTACTTGGCATCGATCCCGCTCGCAATCAGGTGATTGTGGGCGATCGCACCAGTGCTCACCAGTTAGAATGCACCGTTAGGCGGGTCAACTGGGTCTCTATTGAGCCTCCTAGTAGCCCAATCAAAGTAATGGTGCAAATTCGCTATCGATCTCCAGCGGTAGCAGCTATGGTGATGCCGCTAGAGCCCACTGACTCCAACCTAGAGACTGCCCGAATCAAACTGGTGTTCGAAGCGCCTCAGTTTGGGATTACCCCAGGGCAGGCAGCCGTTTGGTATGACGAGGAGAGAGTTTTGGGGGGAGGTCTGATTGAGCCTGCCAACAAAAATTTTGACTCTCAGCAACTTGATATGCTGGTCGGCTAAGTTTCAGTGAACTCACTGGCTCGGTGATTTGGGTGCCCTCTAAAGTTGATGTTTATCCTGACAAAACTAGGTTGGACGAGTTGGCCAAATTGATTTGGCAGTTAGTTATTTATTAATAGAGGATGGTATCTTGAATCAATTTCGAGAGGGGATCGCTCCCCACGGCGGCGTTCTAGTTAATCGTATTGCGACGTCTGAACAACAGCAAATCTTCCTGGACAAAGCGGATTTCTTGCCTCGCATTTCCTTAGATAAGCGGGCGACCTCAGACTTAGTCATGATTGCAATTGGCGGCTTTAGCCCTTTGACAGGATTCATGGGCAAAGCGGATTATGACCCAGTCGTGGCCGATATGCGGCTCGCTGATGGTCTACCCTGGGCTGTACCCGTGACTCTATCGGTGTCTGGGGAAGTCGCTGAATCCTTGGAAATTGGCGGCCTTGTGCGCTTAGATGACCCAACTGGTCGGTTTATTGGCGTCCTAGAGCTAACTGAAAAATATGCCTACGACAAGGTTCAGGAAGCGGTTAATGTCTATCGCACTGACGAAGATAAGCACCCCGGTGTAAAAGTAGTTTACGACCAGGGTCCGATCAATTTAGCTGGGCCAGTTTGGCTGCTCCAGCGCGATCCCCATCCTCTATTTCCAACCTATCAGATTGATCCGGCCGAATCCCGGGCGCTGTTCAGCCAAAAGGGCTGGAAGACCATTGTGGGATTTCAAACGCGGAACCCCATTCATCGGGCCCATGAGTACATTCAAAAGTGTGCGCTGGAGACCGTTGATGGCTTATTCCTGCACCCGCTGGTGGGGGCGACTAAAAGTGATGATATCCCAGCAGATGTGCGAATGCGCTGCTATGAAATTATGATGGAGCGCTACTTTCCCTCCGATCGGGTAATTCTGGCGATCAACCCCTCCGCAATGCGCTACGCTGGTCCTAGGGAAGCTATCTTTCATGCTCTGATTCGTAAGAATTACGGCTGCACCCATTTTATTGTGGGGCGCGATCATGCTGGCGTGGGTGATTACTATGGCACTTACGACGCTCAATACATTTTTGATGAGTTTGAGCCGGATGAACTTGGGATCACGCCGATGAAATTTGAACATGCTTTCTACTGCACTCGCACCGGCACAATGGCCACTACCAAAACTAGCCCCAGTAGCACTGAGGAACGTATCCATTTGTCTGGCACAAAGGTACGAGAGATGTTACGACGGGGAGAGTTGCCACCGCCTGAATTTTCGCGGCCAGAGGTGGCGGCTGAGTTAGCTAGGGCGATGCAGGTTCCCCAGGCAGTATAGGAGGGAATTGGAACCTCGTGAGACTAGGACGACGAGCTCTTTTACAGCGTACTGGCCTTGCTCTAGCTGCTTTTGGCGTCAGCGAGGCCAGCTTTTTGAGTTGGGCTGATCTATACCATCAAGTATTAGCCCAACCCACTCGTCGTAAGCTTGCTTTATTAGTCGGCATTGACCAATACCCTGAACAGGTGTGTGATTTCGCCTCTGGTCAGGGTATTGCTCTCCAAGGTTGTGTAACGGATGTGGAGCTGCAGCGGGAATTGCTGACTTATCGGTTCGGCTTCCAGCCTGCTGATATCTTGACGCTGACCAATCAACAGGCTACTCGTCAGAAAATTACCGAGGCGTTCCAGACTCACCTGGCTGACCAGGCGAGGGTGGGGGACGTAGTGGTATTTCACTTCAGCGGCTATGGCAGTCAGATCCGGCTAGATAGTCAACCGGAGATGCTGCGGAAAAGTTTGGTGCCGATAGATGGGTTTTTGCCCACTGAGGATAATCCGATTATCAGCGATTTGCTGGAGGATACCCTGGGATTGCTGTTGAAGTCGCTTAAGACCCACCAGGTCACCACAGTGTTGGATCTA
>JAKSDM010001660.1 GCA_022360135.1 Pseudanabaenales cyanobacterium
ACACAATCAGGACATCCGACGCACCGATTTCCGCCTGGATACGCTTAGCGAATTTTATTAGCGAAACCTTGCTGGCCATAATTCGAATGGCACTGAAATAAGAGTTTATAAATCGCTAAAAGCCCTGATATTCCGTAGGGTGGGCATTGCCCACATGGCTTATTTCAGTAACATTCGGCCATAATTCGAATGGCACTGAAATAAGAGTTTATAAATCGCTAAAAGCTCTGATATTACGTAGGGTGGGCATTGCCCACATGGCTTATTTCAGTGCCATTCATTTAGGTAGAGGGTAGGTAGTAGGGAGTAGGGTGATTTCCAGTAAAAAAGCTACCCGTTATCTGGCCCTCATCCCCCAGCCCCTTCTCCCTGGGGAGAAGGGGGGCCATATTCAAAGTCCCTCTCTCTTGGGAAGAGGGCTTTAGGGTGAGGGCTGAATAGCTTATGACTCAAGCGATATATTGTCCGGTATTTTCTTAGCTGGAAATCTTCTAGGCCGGGCGATCACCCCTTCTACCCCCCTACCCCCTACCCCCTGCTGTCTACAATCTCTATCTACTCTCTTAGAATGGAGGCTCCAATGACTTCTCTGGTTACGCCGACTGGCCTGAATGGGGCCATCGCCACTTATGATTGGCAATGGCGGAGTCAGCCGCTCACCATCACCTACGAGACCCTGGGCGCGGGTCGGCCTGTGTTGTTGTTACCGGCCTTTAGCACTGTTTCGACCCGTCTAGAGATGGCGGCTGTGGCCCAACAGCTGGCGCCACACTATCAGGTTACCGCTCTCGACTGGCCCGGTTTTGGCGATTCTGACCGGCCCCGGTTAGATTACCAACCAGGGCTCTATCAGCAGTTTTTGCAAGACTTTGTGGCGGCCCAGTTTAGCGAACCCATAGCGGTCATAGCGACGGGTCATGCGGCGGGCTATGCGCTGTCGCTAGCGGCTCAATCCGTTTGGTCGAAAATTGTCCTGGCGGCCCCCACCTGGCGCGGGCCGTTGACGGTGATGGGCGCGCCTGAGGCGGTGCGCCGCGGCGTCAGGGCATTGGTCCGCTCGCCGCTGGTGGGACAGGCGCTGTATGGATTGAATACGCGACCGGCCTTTCTCAAGTGGATGTATCGTCGTCATGTGTTTGTGGAGGCAGCGAAGCTGACGCCAGACTATATTGCCCAGCGCTATCAGGGGACACAGCAGCCGGGGGCCCGCTATGCGCCAGCGGCGTTTGTGACGGGTGGGTTGGATCCGGTGCAGAGGCGGGAAGACTTCCTGGCTTATTTTGAGCCATTATCGGTCCCGGTGATGGTGGTGACGGCGGCGATGGCGCCACCGTCATCGCAGGCGGAGATGGCGGCGATGGCGGAGTTGCCGAATGTACAGGCGGTGCGATCGCCCGGGAGTTTAGGGATGGTGGAGGAATATGGAAAAGAACTGGCGGAGATGGTTTTACCGTTTTTGAGGGCGATGCCAGCCTAAAATTTGGCCGCAATGGACATGGCGGGCGATCGCCGATACTTCACGGACATGGCGGGCGATCGCCGATAGATGTCAGAGTCAAGTGAGAGAGGTTAAATGACCGACCGTGATTGGCAGAAAGTAGACGGCGTTATAGAACGTGGACATCAGGTGGCCTCTGGATCTGGATTAGATACGCCTTACCCTGGTGGGACAATAGAAATGCAAGTTCCTTGCTTTAAAGAACTAGGCTTAGACTTGACCCACTGCTTTAAAGCAACAATAAACGTATCGATTCGCCCAAGCACCTTTCAATTAGTCAACCCTGAGTTTACTTTTAGAGAGGTCAAGTGGACGGATAGACATCCACCCGAAGATTTTTCTTTTTCACGTTGTCGAGTTTGGTTTAAATCAACCAGCTATGATGGTTTGATCTATTATCCTCATCCAGAAACG
>JAKSDM010001199.1 GCA_022360135.1 Pseudanabaenales cyanobacterium
GGACACAACTGGACTCGAACCAGTGACCCCTACGATGTCAACGTAGTGCTCTAACCAACTGAGCTATGCGTCCAATCGGTCTACTAGACTAACATATCTTGAGAGTCTGTGTAATTTTTCTCTCTGAAGCTTCCAACCAAACCTAATTGATATCCGGCCTAGGCAAAAAGTTCCGGCTTAATTTGGATACGCCCCATTAGGATAAAAGAGGCCCAATATGTAAACTTAGATGAACTGGCAGGAAATCTCCGGCAACTGGATATTATCGCCCCTCCGCCCGATCGCGATCATTCACTTTTTGGGCGGCGCATTTGCGGCGGCGGCGCCGCACCTTACCTATCGCTGGCTGCTAGAGAACCTTTGCCGCGAGGGCTACCTAGTGGTGGCGACACCTTTTATAAACACATTTGACCATGGTGCGATCGCCCAAGAAGCCCTGACCACCTTCGAACAAGGTCTGATTTATTTACGAAAACAAGTCTTGACGCAACAATACCTGCCCATCTATGGTCTGGGACACAGTATGGGTTGCAAAGTCCACCTCCTGATCGGCAGTCTTTATTCAGTTGAACGGGCAGGCAACATCTTCATGGCCTTCAACAACTACCCTGCAAAACGCTCAATTCCCCTGCTAGACCAAGTCATCAGCTTTTCCCCAGGGCTAGACGTCGAATTCACCCCGTCCCCCGAAGAAGTTAATCGCCTGATAGCAGAACGATATCAGGTGCGCCGCAATTTGCTGATTAAATTCCGCAACGATACCATTGACCAGACCCGTCCCCTAACGGAAACGCTGCGCCAGCGCTTCCCCGACATGACTAGCCTGCAAATCCTCAAGGGCTCCCACACCACTCCCGTCGCCCAAGACATTAGCTGGCGACCCGGTAACTCCTTCAGTCCCCTCGACGCCCTGGGACAGTTTGTCAAACAGGAGTTCTATCGAGACTTAGAACAGCTCAAGAAGGCAATATTACTGTGGATTGATCCCTTGGGGAGAAGGATTTGAGGAGGGAGGCAGGGGAGGCAGGGGAGGCAGGGGAGGCAGAGGAGGCAGGGGAGGCAGGGGAGGCAGGGGAGGTAGACTTGACTAGGATTTGATGTTTAATGAAACGCCTACTCATTCCCATTCAGGAGACCCGGGATACTCAAGAGAGTGTTTGTTTGTGTAACTTCCCCCCATCTCCCCCCTCTCCCCCTGTCCCCCCACCTCCCCCATCTCCCCCATCTCCCCCCGCCCCCCTGGGCTTTAACCAATTTGTTAGACTGAGTAAAAATTGATGATTTTGCTGTTCGCTCGCTGAAGGACACTATCTGCATGACGCTTGCCATTACACGGGGTACACTCTTGCGTTCTGGGGAATTACCCTCCCTGCAATATACGGCTACTCGCGATCGCTTCGATCCAACTTGGGAAGCCCCATTATCAACTTTGCTAGGGTTAGGTCGGGCTGCAGGCGCTGATTTCATCGAGATTTTCCTGGAGCGAAAAAACTACATTAGCTGTCTGGCTGAAGACGACGCCATTACTAGTGTTTCTCCCAGTCTGGTAACAGGTGCTGGGGTTAGGGTGTTTGTCGGTAAAGCCGATTGCTACGTCAGCACTAACGACCTTTCCTTTGCTGGGCTGAAGGCGGCGTTGGAAAAAGGACTTTCTATTATGGGGCTGCTCCTACCCAGTCCCAATGCCCATGTACCCGGCATCAACCTTGAACTCTTGCGGGACTACGCCACGGTCAAAGATAAGCAAAGCTGGCTGGCGAACTCGAGTTCAATGCAGGAAATGGGAGATATTCTGCTGGCGGCCAATGCCGACCTGGCTAAGAAAGCAAACCATATCCAGAATCGCCGAGCCGCCTATTTTAGAGACTGGCAGGAGGTGATGGTGGCGGCGAGCGATGGGACATTCGCACGAGATATTCGCCTGACCCAATCTGTTGGCTACAGCCTTTTGTGTGTGGATGGCGAGCACCGCTCCTCCATCAATCAACGGGTGGGTGACACGAGTGACCCCAACTTCCTCAGAACTTGGCGCTATGACGAGACAGCGGATGAGACGGCTGAAGCGGCAGGTAAAATGCTCTATGCCGATTATGTGGAATCGGGTTCGTATCCGATTATTATGGCCAATCACTTCGGCGGCGTCATTTTTCACGAAGCCTGCGGCCACTTGCTGGAAACCACCCAAATTGAGCGGGAAACAACGCCTTTTATCGATAAAAAGGGCGAGAAGATTGCTCATGAAAACCTGACCGCCTGGGATGAAGGACTGACACCGGATGAGTTCGGCACCCTGGATATGGATGATGAAGGGATGCCCACCCAACGCACCCTGCTGATTGAAAATGGCGTGCTCAAGAATTTCTTAGCCGACCGGGCCGGGTCAATGCGAACCGGGCATCCTCGCACCGGCAGTGGTCGCCGTCAAGGCTACACCTACGCCGCCGCCTCCCGCATGCGCAACACCTACATTGCCCCCAACGACTATTCCCTTGACGACCTGTTCGCCTCCATTGATAAGGGCCTTTATTGCAAGAAAATGGGCGGCGGCAGCGTAGGTGCGACTGGACAGTTCAACTTTGCCGTATCCGAAGCATATTTAATCGAAAATGGCAAAATCATCAAGCCCCTGAAAGGCGCTACCCTGATTGGTGAAGCGATCGAATTTATGCCAAAAATATCGATGTCTTCTAATGATTTGAGTTTGGCGCCCGGTTTCTGCGGTTCCATTAGCGGCAGTATCTATGTGACGGTCGGACAACCGCATATTAAGGTGGATAGCATTACGGTGGGGGGACGGTAAGCAATCATGGCTAACATTCAAGAGATCGCATCCTACGCCGAAACTAGCGCTCAAAAACTGGGGATTGCTAAGTACGACATTTATGGCTCATCTGTAGATGATACGAGTGTTCAGGTAGATAAGGGAAAACCCAAACAGTTCAATGCGTCCAATCTGGCCAGCGTGATTGTGCGAGTTTGGAACAACGACAACTTAATTGGGGTGACATCGACGACGGATGTGGATCCGAGCGGGATTGAATTAGCCCTGAAAACGGCCTATGAAGCTAGCGCGTTTGGGGCGAAGGAGCACGTTCCAGACTTTAGCCCAGAGGCCACGGCGCCGACGACGGATGTTTCGGCCAAATTGGCTACCCAGGCGCCCGTCTCTGATTTGCTGGAGACCCTAATTGCGACTGAAAAGGAACTATTAGAAGCCCATCCGGCGATCGCCAGCGTGCCTTACAATGGCCTTGCTCAGAGTGATATCGATCGCTTCTACCTGAATAGTAAAGGGGCTTTGCGCAGTGAGGAGCGGACCTACGCTTCAATTTACCTGTACGGCAAGACGGAGCAGGAAGGACGGAAGCCCCGAGCTGCAGGGGCAATGCGAATTGCTCAGGGACTGAGTACTCTGGACGTTCAGGGCTGTTTGAAAGAAGCCGCAGAGAAAACCATCAGCCACCTCAACTACAACAAAATCAAAACGGGTAAGTATCGAGTTGTGTTTTCGGCTGAAGCTTTCTTGGGTTTGTTGGGAGCGTTTTCCAATATGTACAACGCTCAAAACATTCTGGACAAACGCAGCCTCTCTACGCCAGAATCCTTGGGGACCCAAATCGCTTCTCCGTTGCTATCGGTTTACGATGACGCGCTTCACCCTGAGAATGTCCCTGCCAAGACCTTTGATGGGGAGGGGACGCCTACTCGCCAAGTTCCCTTAATTACTGAAGGTGTCCTCACCAATTTTCTCCACAGTGCAGGCACGGCCAAGCGGTTGAACGCTCAACCCACTGGGCACGCTAGTATTGGCGCTAAGGTCAGCGTCAGTCCCCATTTTTATCATGTGGTTCCGGGTCAAGCGGCGTCCCAGTCCTATAGTCTGGATAAGGCTGAGAATGTGATCTGGATTGATGAGCTGCAGGCGCTGCACTCTGGGGTTAGCGCCCTACAGGGGGCTTTTTCGCTGCCGTTTGATGGCTGGTTAGTCAATCAGGGCGATCGCATCAGCATTGAGTCGGCGACGGTAGCCGGAGATTTCCGTGATGTCCTGAAATCGATCATTTTTGTTGAATCTGAACCGGAAGTTATCCCTGGCGGCGTTTGCCCTAGAATTTGGGTGGATGAACTCTCGATTACAGGTGAATCCTAGCGCTGGTTTAACCGATGACTTCATCAACTCCGGCTGATTCGAGCACCACCGATTGGGACCATCGCTTGATTACTGCTAATGGCATTCAACTGCACTATGTGACGCAGGGGGAGGGACCGTTGATGCTGTTCCTCCACGGCTTCCCAGAATTCTGGTACTCCTGGCGGGGGCAAATTCCCGAGTTTGCTAAAGACCACAAGGTAGTCGCCCTGGATTTACGGGGTTACAACGATAGCGACAAGCCTGAGGGTTTGGCTGCTTACCAAATGATGGAGCTGGTTAAGGACGTAGAAGGGGTAATGCGGGGGTTAGGGTATGATCGCTGCATCCTGGCGGGTCATGATTGGGGAGGTGCGATCGCCTGGAGTTTCGCCTACACCTACCCCACCCTGCTGGATCGGCTAATTGTGCTAAATTTGCCCCATCCAGCTAAGTTCGTCGAGGGGTTGCGGATGCCTCAGCAGTGGATGCGGAGTTGGTACATTTTATTTTTTCAGCTTCCCTGGCTGCCAGAATTTCTGTTGCAGGTGGGAGATTATCAGTCTATTGAAAAGATGTTTCGGGGCATGGCGATCGATAAAAGCGCCTTCACCGATGCTGACATCACAGCGTTCAAAACCGCAGCCGCCAAGCGAGGGGCGTTAACGGCAATGCTGAACTACTACCGCGCCATCTTTAACCCGAAACGACTTGAGCCAACTTGGGATATCCTAGAAGTACCCACGCTACTGATCTGGGGAGAGAATGATGCGGCCCTTGGCAAAGAGCTGACCTATGGTACTGAAACTTACGTTCGAGATTTTCATCTGCGCTATATTCCCAATTGCAGCCACTGGGTCCAACAAGAACAGCCCCAGTTGGTGAATCAATATATACGGGAGTTTTTGACGGTTTCTAGGGTTACAGAATGAATCAACGCTTAACGCACCCTGAATTTCTCTTCAAACGATACAAAACATGCCGTTGTAGAGCATGGCCTGAGGGCAATCTTGGATGGTCAAAGTCGTCAACCTCTCGATAGGTCATACCAAGCCGCTTCATGACTGCGATTGAGCGCTGGTTAGATTTTGCTGTAAATGACACGATCTCGGGTAGTCCGATAACGTCAAATCCATAGCTAATAGCTCTCCTAGCGCCTTCCGTGGCATAGCCTTTCCGCCAAAACGGGCTTGCCAGCCGCCATCCAACCTCAACCGTAGGGGTAAAATGGGCCTGAAATTTTGGCGTATTTAAGCCTATTAAACCGACAAAAGCCTGAGTTGAAGCTTCTTCAACCGCCCACAGACCAAATCCATACTCTTGGTGATGTCTTTCAAGCTGTCCAATCAGCGCATCTGATTCTTGCCGAGATAATCGCGCCGGAAAGTATTCCATTACTTCGGCGTCTGCATTCATTTGAGCAAAAGGGTCGCGATCGGACTCCCGCCAACGTCTCAAGATCAAACGTTGCGTTTTGAGCATAAAAATAACCCCCTTAGTGGTTATCGTATCGATTACATTAGCTATCCCCTAACAGTAGGCGATTTCAGTATGAACTAAGTGCGCTCTTCGTTCTTTTCACCTTCTAGTTTAAGTGGCAGGGTAAGCGCAAGAAAAATTGCACCAGAATGTGATATAAAGTCAGATAAATTCTCAACAGTGTTAGTTAATTCTCAATAATATTGCAAGCATTCTCATCATTGTTGGGAATAGCTATCTCTTCTTGATTCTTGCGGCGCCCTTGGTTTAATTGGGCGATATCTATCTGAATAGTTGCATCGATCTTAGGCTATAGCAATCCTAGATGATTTGTGAGTGCAAAAGGTTTTAGGGACTGTTAATCTCTATTTGATAATGATTGCCATTTATAAGGATTTACGACTGATTTAGGATTGCTATAGAGGGCGATCGGGAGAAGAGGCCGGGAAGGCATTGTAGAGGTTTGAGGTCTAGGCTGAGTAGCAATACTGTTCGGTTAAGGATCCCCCTTAATCCCCCTTCAAAAGGGGGAGACAAGATACCGGGCTTTAGCCCCCCTTTTGAAGGTTACGGTGTACACAGATCTCGACTCCGATTGCGAATTCGCCGATCTGGCCCCCCTAACCCCCCAATTCTGGGGGGGATCAGAGTTCAAAGTCCCCCAGAATTGGGGGATTTAGGGGGCTGAAATGACTCCGACTCCGAC
>JAKSDM010001150.1 GCA_022360135.1 Pseudanabaenales cyanobacterium
ACAAGTTAATCTTGCGGCAAAGCATCTGTTGAATAACAACCTATTGCCATTCAAACAGCCTATTGACACTTTTTAAAGATCGATACTGTATTACAGGTTTCAGAAAGATTATTTTTAACATTCATTGCGAGATTAAGACTGAAGTTGACACTAATTGACGCCTTCAGAGGATATGGCTTCAAAGGCGACATTCCTTGAATGAAAAGGGCTTTGACTGTTTTCACAAGGCATTTACACTGGAATATTCTCTCCAGAAATATTTCTGGCGACGTAATAAATTTGGCGATTTATGTAAATTTTGGCGAATTGGGGAGCAGGGATTTCTTATCCATCCATATACTTAAGAAACAGTAAAGCTGCAGTGAACCACAAGCTGATTAAATATGAAGTTTATGGACTTTAGTTGTTTTCTCGATTTGAATTTTATTGGCTCAATCTATTTCCCTTAACTGAATCCCGCAATCCGATCCAAGCTCATTCAGCCTTACAAAATAAATTTTGAAGCTCAAGGAGAAAATTGATGGCGATCGCTAGAACAGAAAACATTGATAGATCTGCTTTTTTCTTTATCGCTAAAAGCTTTCTAGTATGGATGCTTATTTTAGAAGTTTGTTTTTTGGTGATTGGCTTTCCAGTCGTCACTTTAATTGTGGCTGGCGCTTCAATCCTGGCGATTGCATTACAACCTATTCTTCCAGCTAGCGCTGTTCTGTTGGTGGCGAGTTTCCTGGTAGGAACTAATCTAATAGCCGTTTTATTGACTTCCGCTGTTTTGACCGCAAAGGGCATTCATCCTCAAGAAGTGAGCTGGTTGGGATGGTTGAATCAAGATCCTGATCCCCTAGAAACCCCCATTTACGCCGCTTGTCCGTTGACCTGCAGCATTGAACGATAATACACATTATTGAGATAAACTCGATAATTTGCTAGTAGAGACGTTGTCGGCAACGTCTCTACTTTTTCTTTATTATTGGGCTCTTCCACAACTCGACGATAACCCAACATAGTCCACTACCCTCGAACCCGCGATCGCAACCAATTCAATTTGACCTGCTACATTTGTTCGCCCGAGCAATCGTGACCTGGGGTTCGGCGTCAGGCCGCCTCGTCCGGTGACGATAAAAGTGGCGCCCTCCTCGTCAAAACAGGCGGTTTGAATTTGGTTGCTCCGGTCAACCAAAGTTTCTGGCAATTTGATCAAGCCTTGATTGGGATCGATTTCTAAAATATTAAGTTCGACGGAGCCGCTAAATTCAGAGCCGAGGTCGGGGTAGGCGGTGATGTCGCTTAGGAGGGTGAGCTGCTGACGGAATTCAATCTCAAGGATGCTCTAGTCGACACTATTCGCCTCCGCCTGAAATTTCAGCCACTGGGCATTCCTCAAACTCTGTCAACGATGTGACAGTTACCGATCCATCCCGATCCACTCCTAGCAATGTTACAAAACAAATAACCCCCTTTACATCCAACCGGCCCAATCTCCAGACCCGCGAGCGGTGACGTTGGAAAAGGGCGATCGCGTCCGAATCTTGACAGGACGATTCTCGGAGATGATTGTCATCGTCGAAGGCTACACCCCAGACCATCGGGCAATTGTCCACGCCGCAACCTGGACAATTACCCGCGAATACGATCGGGCTGATCTCTACTTAGTGAAACGGGGAGGGACAGGTGATGGATAAGTCAGCTTGGGTTGCTAGCGGCATCGCCAGTAAACATCTGGGCATTAGTCACAAGCACCTATGGAAATTACGAGATGAGGGCTTACTGAAGCCAAACTACCATTGGCGCAATATCGCCTAGACCGCTGGCGGCAAGACCCACCTACAGATGGCGCCTGAAGCGATGTGAAAAGGCGCTAGAAATTCCACCTGAGATCAGAGGTTAGAGCTGAGGAGGTCTGGGGCGATTAGGGCGATTGATCAAAGCTTCGTAAGCCCGTTGGTGAACCTCGTCGCTGATCCAAGCATAATAAATCTCTGTGTGAACTTTGACAGAGTGCCCCATTTGCTGGGCTGAGAGCGAAACATCCAACCCAAACTCCATTGACCTTATCGCCCAAGCATGACGTAAATTATAAGGAGCAAAGGGGATTCCATACCGCTTAAAAGCCTGGGTTACCCGGTTACCCAAGTCAGAATTTGTCCGACCTGTGATGACTGGCAAGGTTCCTTCGTTCAACTTCCACAGCTCACACCACTCAGGGTAGAAGGGATAGACCTTTCTATTCCCCGTTTTCCCCTCTCCAACTTCCAAGATTGGAAAGTTTGTCAGATTGCAATGAAACAACTCATGGGGAAGAAGACCAAAGGATGGCTCAGGACAGATTTGAACTGTCGATCTTGGGCTGTCTATGCCCATGCTGATGGCCGTGATCATGCCCATGGCTGTGGCCGTGACTGTGATTGGCCTTAGCTTGCGCCGCCGCTAGCTGGTCGAGGTTGACTGGCCGAGCCTGCTCAGAAATAAGGGCTGCAATATGTTCATCCGCCCAATCCGCAGCCATCCGCAAGAAATCTGAGTGATCATTGACGCAAGGCATCTGCACATAGTTTATGTCGGGATGTTTACGCCGTAGCCCCCCAATGATGTGTTCAACATCTAGCAGGGTTTCGTGGTTCTCAGTGGCAAAGCCAATCGGCATGAAAATAACCGCCGTCGCTCCCAAGGCGATTAGGTTCTGAGCAGCCAGAGCGGCATTGGGCTGGGTC
>JAKSDM010001476.1 GCA_022360135.1 Pseudanabaenales cyanobacterium
AGACCCTGGCGTCATGGTCTTTGAGGGTTTTCAGCAGGGCGCCCTGGCGGTCCCAGAGTTTGACCGTGTGGTCGGCGCTGGCGGAGGCGAGGATCTGGCCATCAGGGCTGAAACTGACGCTAAAGACACTGGCGTCATGGCCTTTGAGGGTTTTCAGCAGGGCGCCCTGGCGGTCCCAGAGTTTGACCGTGTGGTCGGCGCTAGCGGAGGCGATAGTCTGGCCATCGGGACTAAAACTGACGCTCCAGACCCTAGCGTCATGGCCTTGCAACTGGTTGCGTTCTCTGACTCCATAAACCATCTGTCTGAGAGCGGCAATGGCCCGCATCCGGATAGGGGGCTCTAAAATAGTCTGATTTTCTTTAACCTGTCTCCCTAGGTCCACGCCAGCAATCAGGGCTTCTAACTCCAGGTTTGAGGTCAGCAGATTTTCAGCCGCAAGGCTTTGAGCCAAAATATCGGAGTTGACGGTTTCTTGCTCAGCCAGTTTCGTGGCTTCTTTCTGGCCTATAAATTGAACAAAGGTAACCCCTGCCAATCCTGCTGTGATCAACAATAGTGACGACAGTCCGCCAATCATTAGTCGTTGTCGATTGGCGGAGGATTTACGACTTGCCGCAATATACTCCCCCTGTAACTCTGTCGGCTTCGGCTCTTTCCCAGCGCCCGACTGGATCAACCATTGCTCCGCCTCATCCAGATTACTCCCCCGCAGCAAAAAACTGGCGTTTCGCTGCTTAGCGTCCCACTCAACCGCCCGAACCAGCAGACGAGTATGGGCGCGAACATGGCTCAGGTCCAAATCAATGGCCTGGATCAGGAGTTGGAAAGCGCCCTCAAAATCGTCCCCCTCACGAAAAAACAACCAGTTCAGCTCAGACAAAGCGGGATGAAGCGCCTGCTCCTCAAACGTATCTCGCCGCACAATGGGGATGAGTCGCTTGTTATGCTTAGCCGCGTGGTCAATTTCCTGCTTACAAACTTTAGAAGCCACAGAATCCGGACTGATCACAAAAATACAGGTGTGAGCAGCCTCAATACCTGCCTCAATCTCTTTCCACCAGGCCGATGTCGGCGGAATATCTTGCCAATCCACCCAGGCGTCATAACTACTCCGGCTCAGCGCCTCGTGAAGGATTTGAACGAATTCCTTATCCTTACGCGAGTAGGAGACAAAAACATCAGCCATACTTTTATCTCAGCACTTTATACCCTGAGAACAAAAATACAGGAAGCTTGGCTAAAAATTGGCAGAGAATAGGGTCGTTCCTGCAGAGTAGTGTAGGCATTAAAGCAGGGGTTTTCAAGCCTTAAGATAAGTGAATGAATTGTCATAAAACTTCTAAACTAACAGAAGGCGATCGCCGCCCCTGATCTAGGTAGGAGAAATGACAGCGATCGCCTATTTAAGGTTTTTCCAGAAAATACCTCTTCCTTTACGGACGGGCTTGACCGAATATCCCTGATGACTCAATGAGCTATCCTGTCAAAACCGAACCGACAACTCGGACGATTTTTAACTGGATAATCCCCTTGATTCCGCTCAAGGTTAACTGATTCACTACTTCTTCAATGCGGCTTCACCGCGCCGATAAAGCTCCCGGGCATAATCCGTCCAGGCGCCTTGTCCCCAATAGCGGAAACAACTGGTTTGCACCAACATGTTGTATAGCAACGCCTCCTGATAGTCAGGTCGCTTTGTCACGGATGGATCTTGACGCACTAACGGGTCATATTTTTCGTGGAACAAGGCGCTAAGCTTATTCATCGGCTCTAAGACATTATCATAGCCTTTGACCCAACTTAGATCATTCGTCCAAGAGGCGCCGTCCATATGAAATTGAGAGTCGGTTGTTTGCAGATCTTGAATTGCCTGCTCAACAGCTTCAGGCGTGGCTTGATCAGAATTAACCCGCTGCCAGATTTTATGCTGATTAACCGCTTGGCAGGTTGGATAGTCATCCGGATTAACGCCAGCCGCCTCAATCAGCTCTAGATATTCGGTCCCATTGACGCCAACCACTCCCGTCACGCCTCGACCGTTATCTTTAATCTCAGACCAGAGGGGCTGGAAATCGCGAGGAAATTCATTCATCATTACCCCGCCATTTTCCCCGTCGGCAATCTGGGTGACGCAGCCAGGGACAGACTTGCCGCCAATTGGCTGACGTCCCCGCCCTAACGCCTCATGGTAGGGCTGCATTTGGGCCACTAACTTGGTGTCCGACCCCTGGGTTTTAATCAAGGCTGTGATGCTAATGGTCTCCCCTTTAGAATTACGCGCGACTAATCGGTTCGGTACATATTTGTCGTCATGCCATAGCCCTGAACCATCAAGCCGTTCTATCGAGTGCTCTTGCACCATCAGCCAACGATAGCCACAGTCTTTCAGAGCTTTGATGTATTCAAACAGAGTATCTGGATGATTGGGTAAGTGCATTTCTGGGAGTGAGAACCCTTTGACTCGCCTGAGGGCCGGGTAGCCGAAGATCGCTGCAAAATGATGCTGCCAGGCTTGAATGTGGAGTTTTAAGTCGGGAATGGGAGTGGACGGAACCACGGCATGACTCCACATCGCGCCCATCCATTCGACATAAGGTTGATACTGAGGATCACAGGTAATGCGCTTAAGGGCGTTGAGGACGTCTTCACGCCCCATTTGGCGCAATCCCCACAACAGATTGCCAGAATAGTCAAGCATAATTCGAGGATTTCCTCCCTGCTCAACTAACTCCGGAATGAAATCCCCCATGCGGCGGTAGCACCAGGCAAAGACCCCGGCATTGTGATTATCTCCTTGATCAGGATGCTCAAACATGTACTGCAGATTGTTGATGGGGCCGCCATCCGGTCCCGCAGGGATGGTCGGTTGATGCATGTGCAGCGCACAGGCGAATGCGGCCGTAATATTTTCCAAGCGGAGATTGGCGGCAGGCAAAAAAACAGGTTCATTGTGGTTGGCTACTGACATAATTTCTGCTTCCCAACCACAGATATTGGGCAATCCTGACCTTATTTCTTCTAAGGCAGGTAATTTTGCAGATGGTGCTTGTGCAAGCATAGGACCCCCTTTCAAGTTCGCTATGTGCGTATACAATGCATTACACGCTAAGCGAATTCACTGTCAGATGATAGATCACAACCCCATGGGAATGAGCTTAAGCCCTGTTAAAGAATTTCAAGGCGCTCTACACATGGCTATGTGTTTTACATTAGTTAGACGGATCACCATACCCTTGAATCGGCTATGGATTGGGCGATTAGGTTGTGGTATGCCTATTAGGTATCGATCAAGCAAGAAGCTGGATGGACGTATGACCCTGGACTTGTTATTCAATGGCGCGAATCTATTCGTCCTCCCATTCTGGACGCTGATTGTGCTAGCGCCCAATTGGAAAGTGACTCGACGGGTAATGGATTCCTATTTGCCCTTTCTAGCCCTGGCCAGCCTATATATCTATCTTTTCATCATCAGCCTAGATCCTGAGAGTGTTCAATCT
>JAKSDM010000936.1 GCA_022360135.1 Pseudanabaenales cyanobacterium
ACCGCATAGACGGCTAAGGTATTGAGATAAACTTGCTTAGCCTTTTCAGGCGGGAACTGTTGTCTTTGAAAATGTTGGGCGATTGAATGTGCTTCAAAAGATAGCGGTACTGTGAAAAGTAGAGGCTCAGTAGTGTGGCTCATCAGTAATCTCTCTGTAAGATTGTTTGATTATTCCCTTAAGTATTTTCTGAAATAAGGAATCAACTCCTTCAACTGACGATTAAAAAAACTACACAGTGTTTGGACTGAAATTCCCAGATTTTTAGCAATTTCCGACCAAGTTCTATCTTCCACAAACTTGGCCCAAGCCAACGATTGAAAAGTAACATCTGGGTGGTTTCTAAGTTGCTTGCTTTTGAGCAGGTTTTCAGGATCTTCTTCAAGAAAGTTTCTCAAGAGTTGGTTGTCAGAAATCGTTTCCTCAATTGGGATAAACTTGTCTAAATCATCGATTGAAGGGAGGTAAGCAATTTTCCCTATCTTATCGGCCTTGGGGATATGGGTTATCCCCTTTTTTCTGTAGTCATTGACGACATCAATAAATTGGTAGTTTAAACGAAAATTCACCCACGCCATTAACGGATGTTCTGGATTGTAATTATCAATTTTTTGGCATATCTCAAGTAAGGTTTTTTGGAGCGCTTCATTGTAAAGGTCTTCATAGAGAGAAGAGGGCCATAAATTCCTTTGAGGATGGCCAAGTCTACCTGATTTCAAAATCTTATTGACTAGCCTATTAAGTGCTAGATGTCTCTGAGGACTTTGGGGTGGGTATTGTTTTGTTTCTTGGGCTCGCCTTTGAAGTTGCCGATCCAGATCATGATTTTGGGAAACACCCTCAAAGCGCTTATTCACCATCCACATCTCCTTGCTGCCCTAAAGCAGCGGAGTGCGCCTCAATACTAGGGCTTAGACTTAAACACATAGACTCCATGAAATATTATTTATTTTTTTCTGCATTTTTCTTATGTTTTTAGCGTCTATCACCCACAATGAAAGTGCTCGACTTGTCGAGCGGTTTTGTTATGATTATTTAGGTATATTTACTAGTTTCTCCTTGCTTCAAGCGCTTACATCTCTTATTCGACACAAGGAGTTAAAAGTTATGCACTTTGTTGCAAAAGTTAATATTTGGCGTCCATTCAGATCTAGTCACTCGCTTCTCCGCCTCTGGTTTACACTAAACTATCTATAATATATTGAAGCGGGTTTGCCCTCCTCTGGCTTCTCCTCGCCAAGAGGGTTGAGGCATTAAGGTCCTTCTGATCGAGTCTGTGTTCCCTCTAGGGCGGAGCCTTTTCGTAAAGGCGGCAAAGGCTTGCCGCACCTGATTGGGGCTGGGCTCTAGTAGAATAGGCTAAGTGTCTTGGCAAAGGCTTTGACTAGCCTCAAGATCAAGTTTCAACCCCTAAGTATGTCGTCGACCTTTAGGTTATTGTTAAGTTTTATGATAAATTGCGTAAAGCTTGGGCCTTTATGCCCGAAGCATTGGTAGAAGTCTGAAGGATGGTTAGGCAATCAGAATCGGAATTCGCTGATTTAATCTTCCTTCAAGGGGAATCGGGTGTTTGGATAAGTGCAAATCTACCGTGTGGTGTGGAGGCCTATGGTAACTTGCCCGATGGTGTAGCCATTCAGTATGGATACAAATTTAGGGCTTAACGCTGGTCCAGGCGAATATATTGAGAGCAAAATGACCTTCAAAAACTAGCCATGCTGATTGAACATGGCGTCATGTTTCTGGTGTACGGTGTGGTGGCTATTGTTGATGTCAAGTTCAATTGACTCTCGGTAAGACGTTAATGCGTTGCTAATGGCGAGATTCCTTTAACCTGATTGAAATATTTTGTTGACCGTAAGTCTGCCGTTAACGCTATGACCGACGATTAAACAGTGGGAATTGAGAGAGGCGTTTAATTACGCCTTGATTTTTCTGGACGTGATACCTATAAGACGCAATGGCATTAATTTATACTCTAAATTGCGCCCTTAAATTGCCCTTGAAAATATCAAATCCAGCCCCCCACTTTGATTAATTTAGATGCAAGTTAGGTGATGTCAACGCATTAAATATTTTGAGAAACAATTAGATTTTAGATTCTGCCAAGCCATCAGTTTTTTTGATACTTTGATGGGGGTTTTTCATGCCGATTAACCCCTGTTTTTAGTCTCTGTATATTCGAGTTATGTCATGTTTTTTATTCTAATATTTATAAAGTGACAAAAAAGGATCAATCTCTGAAACTCCCTTCAATAAAATTACGTCCCTTACTACTGTTGATGTTCTAGTTATCTGATCGCTATGAGACTTTTATTGGTTGATGATGATCAGCATACTACCGAGCTTCTTGAAGAGGTTCTTACAGACCAACATTACGTTGTTGATGTTGCTGCAGATGGGCAAGAAGCATGGGATTTTGTGAAAAGTTTTAATTATGACTTGCTACTGTTAGATGTGACGCTCCCCAAGCTTGATGGCATTAATCTTTGCCACCAACTACGCTCTCAGAAATATCAAATGCCAATTCTCATGTTGACGGCTAGAGATAGCACTCAAGATCAGGTTGCTGGGCTGGATGCAGGAGCAGATGACTATGTTTCCAAGCCTTATAAGCTGCAAGCGCTATTAGCCCGTATCCGAGCTTTACTTCGCCGAGGTAATCCCTCTTTGCCGCCTGTTTTAGAGTGGGAAAAATTATGTCTTGACCCGAATACTTGCGAGGTAATTTACGCAGGTAAACTGCTGAAACTAACACCAAAAGAGTATCGCCTACTAGAGCTTTTTTTGCGTCATGGCTGTCGTGTTCTGAGTCGCAGTGAGATTATAGATAATCTTTGGTCTTTTGAGGATCCACCAGAGGAGGATGCTGTCAAGGCTCTCATCAAGCGTTTAAGACAAAAACTGAAAGGAGTTGGAGCCGTTCATGACTTTATTGAGACAGTTTACGGGTTGGGTTATCGCCTCAAACAAAATTCCCAGCCAGAACTTTAAGGACATTCACTGGCGTTTACTACTGGCTTATCTAATCGCTATGGCAGCTATCCTTGGGGTGTCTTCAGCTGCATTGTATGGGTTTCTTTACCGCAGTTTTAGTCAACAGTTAAACCACCAACTCCGGACTTTAGCTCAAGCGGCTGTCCCAAGTTTAGATACGGTTAAAACTGAAGGCCGTCAAAGTTTGGATGAAGATCTTCCTTGGCGCGACCTTTTTCTTAACCAAGATCAAAGCCTAGAATGGTTCGATGACGATGGTAATCTTTTGGCTCGTCAAGGCAGCAATTTTCCTGAAATTCCTTTATCCAAGAGCTTATCGTCTTCAGACCTGAACCATGGCTTGCCGAGAATCCACTATAAGGGGCAACTTCGGGTGATGACGATTGCGGTGTACGCCGATGATTCGGATGGAAAAACGCTGCAGTTAGAAGGGTATCTTCGGGCTAGTCAATCTACCCAGCGGCTGGAAGCCACATTGGGTCATCTGCGCTTGGGCCTGGGGCTAGGAGGAGTGACAGCCTTATGCCTGGCTAGCATCAGTAGCTTATATCTCACGCGACAGGCTGTTAAGCCTATGCAGCAAAGCTTTCAGCGACTAACCCAATTTGCCGCTGATGCTTCCCATGAACTCCGTAATCCCCTCACACGGATTAGTATCGCCACTGAGATTATGCTCAGTCACCCCGATCAAATTAAACCTTCAAATGTCAAGAAGCTGACAACCATCACCCATGCTACCGAGCAAATGAAACGGTTAATCGATGATGTGCTTTTCCTGGCTCGAACGGATGCTGCTAATGTGCCTGTGAATCGCAAGGAAAGCGTGGATGTCTCCTTGGATGAAGTGCTGCTCAATCTGGCGGAACGCTTTGAACCTCAAGCCCAAATCAAAGGGATTAATTTTCAGAAGCGATTACTGATTAACCTCTCTATTAAGGGTAATGCTAATCAGCTAGATCGGTTGTTTTCCAACCTTCTAGAAAATGCAATTAAATATACCAGGCAAGGCGGAAGAGTAACCCTTTCTCTGAACAAATATCGACAGAACGCCATTGTTTCTATCAGAGATACTGGCATTGGCATTCCCTCTGAATACTTGCCATTTGTTTTCCGCCGCTTTTGGCGAGTTGATCAAGCAAAGTCTCAGGATGCCAATGGCTTTGGGTTAGGTTTAGCGATCGCCGAAACGATCGCTAAACAACATCAGGGAGAGATCCTGGTGAATAGCCAAGTGGGAATTGGCACCTGCTTCCAAGTCCGTTTACCTTTGACTTAGAACATTGCTTCTATTCGTGCGGGGATGTTCTAAGAACGCCATCCCTAAGATATCTTCTTCATATAAATTCTAGATAAATCGATATCGATCTATTTAGCAGAGTATACTTAGACACATATATTCAGAGATTTGTCAACTGCTTCGCGCCGACCTCTCGCCGAGTTTTTTACTTCATAGAACCTACTCTGACTAAAGCATTCGGAACATCCAACAAGTCAGTTTCGTCCAGGGTACTGTCGATTTGTATCACAGTATGACGCTGTCTTGAGTCGCTACTTCAAGGTCGAGCCAGACCATAATTAGGTTGGTCATGCAAGACTCAGCCTGTATTTCCTTTGGTAAACTCAGGCGTCTTCACCAAATGGCCATAACTTGAGTTGTGTTTATATACTGATACATAAGTGTACTTTTCTACCCCCTCCCACTTAGCGATTCCGTTTAGGTTGAATACATTTCTGATCACGACAGGGTGTATGATATTGGTATAAGATATATTATCCTATGTCCGTGAGAATCGCTAGCAATCTTCCTAATGGCGGCCTTTGGTGAATTGATTGGCGAATTGATTGGGGTGAATTGATACAGGATGGACAGAATGATTGAATAGGACAGACAGAATATCAGTTTCGAAGTTGGGAAAGGGGATCTACCTCAAGCAAAATTTAGGCGGCGATCGATAGAGATTTTAATCGGTTGGCCCCTTAACGCAACCGCTTGATTTTCGTTTCTCAGAAATATCGCCGATATCACAAATTGAATATGGAACCGTTGGCTTTGTTAATTAATCTGGCAATGTCAACCTGTTCTCATTGTCGCCAAAGAAGCGATCAAGTGAGCTATCAATCAGACGCGTTTACCCGGTTATATAGCCTGACAATACCAGCAGCTCTACCTAAATGGGCGATAGATAAGCCGGATTTCTCACAACAACTCCTAACTAACCAGGGTTGCGAAATCTAATTCAACTTGGATTCCTAAGAGACCCTGATTAAGCATAGCCTGTCGGTTATAAAGCAATCAGTCTTAATCGGAGCAAAACCCTTGCAGGGTCTAAGCTTTACGCATTTAACCACAAGATTGTGACAAATCCGGGATGAGGGTGCTCTACAAACGGTTATTTTTTCATTCACTGTGAAAGGTTTGGATATGGAAGTCAACTTCAGCTATGCCCCTGGAACGTCGCTGGAGCAAATGATCGGCTTTGAAATGGCGGGTGAGATCTGGTCCGATCATTTAGCTGATGATGTCACAGTCAATATTCACGTCGAAACAACGGATCAATTACCTGGTTCTGCTGTGGCTGGGGCGCTGCCTGGTTTGAGGACGAATCAGAGCTATCAGACCTGGCGGACTCAACTGGCGAACGATCAGACCTCAGCCGCTGATCAACTTGCCCTTAACCACTTACAAAGTGGCGACGATGGATTCACGGCGAACATCAACGGTAATCAGATCGAGGAGAATACAAAACTCAGGATGACCCGCGCCAACGCCAAGGCGGTGGGTATGCTCAATTCTAATGATAAACAGCTAGACGGCGTCATCCTGATGAGCAACCTGACGGGTCAGTCGGTTGACTGGAATTATGATTTTCTGGGCGATACGATTCCCAGTGACAGGTTGGATTTCCTCAGTGTGGCGATCCACGAAATTGGCCATATTCTTGGCTTTGTAAGTGGGGTCGATGAGCCGGGATTTCTAACGGCTGGCTTTGGGGATGATGATGATGATGGCTTTGGGGATGATGATGACGACGATGGCAGTTACCTAAGGGATCAGGCCAACCCCCTAGACATGTTCCGCTATTCCAGAGAGAGTCAGGCGAATGGCGCTATTGACTTGTCAGTCGGTGGCGATCCCTACTTTTCCATTGATGGGGGAGAGACGGTTTTGGGTTCTTTCGCCACGGGAGAAAATCATCACCTTGGCGGTGACGGCGACCAAGCCAGTCACTGGAAACGCCAGGGTGACGCCTTGGGGGTTATGGATCCGGTGATTCAAGCCGGTGAGCGCAGGGAACTCTCAACCCTTGACACCCAATCAATGGATGTGATCGGCTGGGACCTGCAAACGGCAGGGACTGACCTGGCGACCCTACAGAATCAAGCCAAGGAAAGGTTGGCGCAGCAGTTAGGGGTTACCGTGGCGGAGTTAGAGGCGAGCCCGACAGACTTAGCTCAGGATTTGACCCAAGACCGCACCCAGGATGTGCAAACGATGGTCAATCAAAGCAAGGTCTATGAATGGGGATGGGCTAGCGGCAATGATTTTTGGTGGGAGAATGGTTTGTGGCAAAATTTCTCGGTGCAGGACGTTGATTCGTCAACCATCAAGGCTGAGACCCAATCCGCCAGCAGCTCATCGATATTCAACTCAAACGCTCAGGACAATCAATCTCCCCCTCCCTTGAATATACTTAAGGGCACTCAAGGCAGGGACCTGCTGCAAGGTTCCCAAGCCAACGACTTGATTAGGGGAAAGATGGGGTGGGATCACTTGATTGGAGATGCGGGCAACGATATTTTGGTAGGGAATAGAGGCAGGGACAACCTGGATGGCGGCGACGGCGACGATATCCTCAAAGGGGGACAGGGGAGGGATGAATTGCTGGGCGGCTCAGGCGACGACATCATGGTCGGCGGGCTGGGCGGCGATATCCTTACGGGCGGCTCAGGCGGCGATCGCTTTGTCTATCGATCGATGGCGGATAAGGGCGATCAGATTCAAGATTTCGATGTGAATAATGACTTGATTGACTTGAGCAGACTCTTTGAAGATTCCCATCACTCAGTTGCTGAGATATTTGATCAGGCGTTGCGATGGAAACAGATGGGTTCAGCCACCGTTGTTCAGGTGAAGTTGAACGACCAGGCTAGCGATGGCCAATTCAAGCAACTCTTGAGGCTGAATCATGTCACCGCTGTTGACTTAAGTCAAGACAACTTTGTTGTTTGAGATCATCCCGTCGATCGAGCCGTCGCCACAAACTATACTCCCGTTGAACCCATGTCTTGCTCGTCCAGCAAGAATATCTTGCTCTTGCCGCTGGCGCTTTATCCGATTACGCAGTTACCATTGAGCGCATCGGCGCAAATCGTCCCCGATGGGTCGTTGCCCAATAATTCCGTTGTTATCCCCAATGGCGCCGCCACTGAAATTACCGGCGGCGTCACAGCGGGCGACACTCTATTTCATAGTTTTGAGCAATTCTCTGTTCCAACTGGCGTCGTCGCCTCTTTCGGCAATGCTTTAACCATTGAAAACATTATCAGCCGCGTAACCGGGGGATCTATCTCCTATATTGACGGCGAAATCCAGGCGAATGGAACCGCCAACCTGTTTCTGCTCAATCCCCACGGGATTGTTTTTGGTCCCGACGCCTCCCTCAATATTGGCGGCTCATTTGTCGGCAGCACCGCCAATAGTATCCAGTTTTCAGACGGGAGTGAATTCAGTGCTAGCAATCCCCAAGCGCCCCCTCTATTAACTGTAAGTGTTCCTGTTGGCTTGCAGTTCGGAGCCACTGCCGGGAAAATTACGGTGCAGGGTGCGGGGAATAATCTGTTTCTCAATCGACCGGATCAGTCGGTCAATAGAAGGCTAAGGCCATCCGGACTGCAGGTGGATAGCGGCCAAACATTAGCGCTGGTGGGCGGTGATATTGCTCTAGAGGGAGGAAATCTGACGGCGGCAGGTGGGCGACTTGAGCTGGGTAGTGTGGGAGCAGGGACAGTCACCCTGACCCCTACTAATCCAGGTTGGACCCTAGGCTATGAAACTACCCACAGTTTCCGAGATATCCAACTTTCTCGGGCGGCTTCTCTCGAAGCCAGTGGCGATAGTGGCGGCAGTATCCAGGTCCAGGGTCGACGTGTAAGCATCAGTGAGGCTTCAGCCATGTTGGCGGACACCCTGGGTGATGGATCGGGGGGAACGCTGACGATTAGAGCGACGGACGCTGTGCAGGTTATCGGTTTCTCATTCCCGCCATTGGGACCGCTGTTTCCTAGCCGCTTATCGACTGATTCGGCGCCTGGAGCGACAGGTCAAGGGGGACATTTGGCGATTGAAACGGGGCGCTTGTTAGTGGCGGATGGGGCTCAGATATCCAACGGCGCGTTTAGCTCAGCCGATGCCGGAATACTCAGTGTCACGGCTGAGGAGACGGAGGTGATTGGCGGCTCGCCATTTGGTCCTAGTGGTTTGTTTGCGCCTGTGGCGCCAGGCGCCACGGGGAATGGGGGGGATGTGATCATTGCAACAGAGCGCTTGCGGATCAGCGATGGAGCCCAAATTTTTGCAATTACGGTGGGTTCTGGAGACGCTGGAGCTTTGACCGTGAGAGCGAATCAGGTGGAGCTGATGGGCGTTTCCCCCGGTGGCGCGCCCAGTGGCTTGTTCACCAATGTCGAGAGGGGCGCCGCCGGGGATGGCGGTGATTTGGTCGTTGTAACCGAACGATTGCGGATAACGGATGGGGCTCAGATCGGAGCGATTACCCGGGGTGCTGGAGATGCGGGAGCCTTAAGCATAAGGGCGACTGAAGTGGAACTGATGGGGGGGGCGGTGTCTGGACCGAGTGGATTGTTTACCACGGTTGTCTCGGGAGCCAGCGGCGCTGGCGGTGATTTGACGATTGACACGGCCCGCCTACGGGTAACCGAAGGCGCCCAGGCGGCCACCAGTACAATTGGCGGTGGCGATGCTGGCGATCTAGTGGTCAGGGCTTCTGAGTCTGTAGATCTGATTGGCGTCTCTGCTGGGGGGCGCAGCGGCTTATTTTCGAGTGCTCTTGTCGGCACGGGGGATGGAGGTAATTTGACGGTCGTTACCGATCAATTAGGGGTTCGAGATGGGGCGACCATCAGTGTCAGCAACTTCTCAAGCCGTAATCCCAGTACTCCACCGGGACAAGGGGGGGCTGGCGACTTGACTATAAAGGCTGACTCTATCCTGCTCGACAATGAAGGCATCCTGACCGCTGAGGCAGCGGTGGGAGACCGGGGAAATATTGACCTGCAGTCGGATACCGCCGTTGTGCTGCGGCGGGGCAGTGCGATTACCACCAATGCCCGAGGAACGGCTACAGGGGGCAATATCATCATTGATACGGACATCCTGATCGCCCTGGAAAATAGCGACATCACTGCGAATGCAGCACAAAGCTTTGGCGGGCGTGTGATTGTTAATGCCCAGAGCATTTTTGGGGCTGAGTTTCGAGAGCAACTGACGCCTGAGAGCGACATTACCGCCTCCTCAGCCTTAGGGGCCGAATTTAGTGGGATTGTGGAACTGAATACGCCTGATGTTGACCCTAGTCGAGGCTTGACTGAACTACCCGAGAATTTAACCGATTCTGGCGCGCAAATTGCTGCTGTGTGTACGACTACGGGGCAGAATGAATTTACTATCACTGGACGAGGCGGCCTACCACAAGCGCCTGACGAAACCTTAAGGGACTGGACGGTGTGGGAGGATTTGCGTCTGGTGAGAGAGGGGGAGAGGGGGAGAGGAGGAGAGGAGGAGAGGGGGAGAGGGGGAGAGGGGGAGAGAGAACATAGGGAAGCGGTGACATCTGTTGTTTCATCCGCCATGTCTCCCCAATTCTCGAATTCTACTCCTGGGACCCCTATCGTTGAGGCGCGAGGATGGGTGGTGAGTCCGAATGGTCAGGTGAGGCTGGTGGCTCAGGTTCCTGAATTTACGTCTAGTCAATCTTGGTTTCGTTCTCCTCAATGTGCAGCAGATTTAGTAGAGTAATGGCGGCTTCCCGTTGGTTTCAGTTTGGGCGTCAGTCTAGACTGCAATTCCCTTTCAAGCTGAAAAATACTAGGCCCCGCCGCCTGTGTGTTAGGGCGATAAAGTGCAGAGTAAACGGTCTTCCTGTTTATTTTCTCCTGTTTACGGTTGCTGTTTTTCTGCTAACGACGGGTGTTCCTGTTGGGGCTGCCGTTCGCTTAGCGCCTCTGGTGGAGAATCGGATGGCGACGATTGAACAAAATCGCCCATCCCCCTTGATTGTTCAGTCTGTTGTTGAGATTTCAGGCGTCCTAGAACAAGGGTTCACCCTCTACCAAGCCGGACGATTCTCGGAGGCTATGGCGATTTGGCGGCAGGCGGCTGAGGCGGCTGAGGGGCAAGCGGATTGGCTAAATCAAGCTTTATGTTTGAGTTATTTGTCGCTGGCCTATCAAAAGTTAGGCGATTGGCCACAGGCGGAATGGGCGATCGCCCGCAGTCTGGAACGCTTAGCCGCTCAACCCGGCCTGGGTGAATCTGGGATGGCTGTTCTGGCTCAAGTCCTCAACACCCAGGGCGGAATTCAGCTGGCGATGGGTCAACCAGAAGCGGCCTTTGATACCTGGCGACGCGCCGCCGAGACCTACGCCCAGAGAGGAGATAATGTGGGCCTGATCGGTAGTCAGATTAACCAAGCTCAAGCACTGCAAGCGGCGGGGCTATATCGACGCGCCCAAACTCTGCTGCGACAGGTGGATACACAGCTACAAGCCCAGCCTGATTCAAGGCTTAAGGCGCTAGCGTTAAAAAGCTTGGGGACTGTTTTGCAGGTGACCGGCAGCCTGCGTAAATCCCAGGAGGCGTTGGAAAGAAGTCTGGCGATCGCCCAGCAGTTGGATCTGCCGTTGGACACGAGTGAGACGGTGTTCAATCTGGCTAACACCCTGAGGGCGTTAAAAGAAACTGAATCGGCGTTGCGTCTTTATCAACAGGCGGCGGCGGCGGCCCCAACTGGGATCGCCCGCCTCAACGCCCAACTCAACCAGTTCAGCCTCTTAATTGAAACCCAGCAGTGGCCTGAGGTTCTGGCATTATCCAGCCAGATTCAGCCGCAGTTAGTCACGCTGACTCCCAGTCGCCGGGCGATCTATGCTCAGGTCAATTTCGCAGCTAGTTTGATGCAGGTTGCAAAAGAGCGGCGGCGGCTAGAGTCGTCTGCAGGGCTCAGTTCTTCCCTCTTCACGCCCCCAGCCATCGCCCCCACTTTAGCGGCGGCAGTGCAGCAGGCCAGAGCACTGCAAGATCCTCGGGCGGAGTCCTACGCTTTAGGCCAACTGGGCGGCCTGTATGAACAGACCCAGCAATGGCGGACGGCCCAAGATCTGACTCAACAAGCTCTAATCCTGGCTCAAACGAGTCATGCTTCAGACATTGCCTATGGTTGGCAGTGGCAGTTGGGTCGAATCCTCAAACACCAAGCAGATATGGCTGAAGCCTCGGACTCCCTAGCCCATGGGGGGGGAGAAAGCCCGATTAGAGAACAGGCGATCGCAGCTTATACAGAAGCCTTTGAAACCCTCCAGTCTATTCGCAAGGATTTATTAGCCACGAATCCCGAGATCCAGTTTTCCTTCCGGGAAGGGGTTGAGCCGATCTATCGAGAACTGGTGGAATTACTCCTTCGAACCGATACCCGACCTGCTAATCTTCAGAAAGCTCGGGAAGTAATTGAAGATCTGCAGTTGGCCAAGTTAGAGAATTTCTTTCG
>JAKSDM010000937.1 GCA_022360135.1 Pseudanabaenales cyanobacterium
GACATAGGCGTCGGCGGTGATGGTTTCGGTTTGTTCCCCCTGCTGGGCTATAGCTAGACCTGTAACGTGGGCGCTCGCGCCTGCCTTTTCGAACAGAATCTGTTTGACTCCTCGACGGGTGTGAATCTGAGCGCCTCTAGCATGCAGATAATGGATGATGGGTTTATGCAAATATTCGTGAGGCGATCCTTCCAGCATCCGCAAAACCGAAGCTTCTGTTTTGGCGGCGAAAAACTGGAAGATCGTTAACATACAGCGGGCTGAGATCTCCTCTGTGTCAATAAAGCCTAAGGCATAGGCAATGGGGTTCCACATGCGCTTGAGGCTGCCTTCAGATCCGCCGTGGCGACGAAACCAATCAGCGAAGCTAATGTTGTCCAATTTACGAATTGTTTTCATCGCCCCTTCAAAGTCCACCAAGCCCCGGACAATTGGGCTGACGCCAAGGGCGATCGCATTTTGGGCTTTGTCTTGAATCGACAATTGAGACGTCGTGAAAAAAGCTTTTAGTCCATTCCAGGGGGCGCCAGTAATAAAGCGAAAATCTAAGGCGCCGATCTGACCGCCCCGATTCACAAACGTATGGACATGCTCTTTCAACCGCAAATTATCGAAAGCGCCGACCTGCTTCATTAAGTCGAACAAGTTGTAATAGCAGCCGAAAAAAACATGCAGCCCCATTTCAATATGGTTACCCTCAGGATCCACCCAGCTGCTAACTTTGCCGCCGACAAAAGGGCGAGACTCAAACATTTCAACCTCATGCCCGGCATCAACCAACTCTACCGCCGCGGCCATGCCCGCTAGCCCCGCGCCGACAATTGCGACTCGCATTCTTAGCTGTCCCTTATCAGTTTATTTACATACTTTAATATTTTGGCGGTCGTTGGAGCAATCTAGAGGATTAAGAGTTAGGAATTAAGATCAGCAGAAGCGAAGCCATGACCCAATTCAAAATCTAAAATCTAAAATCCAAAATCTAAAATCCAAAATCCAAAATCCAAAATCCAAAATCCCCACACCCCACACCCAGTCCCCTCACTCTAACTCCCAATCAACCGCAAACTGCAGTCTTAGAGGCGGTAATCCCAGTTCTTCAGGGGGTCGCGATCGGGTTTCAAAAAAAGCGAACAGATCCTGTAGGCGAGGTTTGCCCTTAGCAGCGCCGGTCACTCCCCCGGCAATGACGACGCCGCAATGCCCTTTATACTGCTTGCGCCATTGGCTCCAGTGCTTCAAACTGCGTTCATCTAACCGATCGCCAACCCGATATTCCCCGAAGAGATGAAACTCGTTGTCTCCGGTCTGCAGCAGTCCTAGATCGTATTCCTCACCGGTTAAGGGATCGGCGCCCGAATTAAAACAAACCGCCTTGATTCCTTCGGCCTGACGCAGATTATGGATCAGGTCTTGGGCTTTGGGTCGAGAGGTTTGAATCAGTACAATTGGCAGCTCCTCTTGGGTTTCAGGTATTGAATGCAGGCTTTGATGACGATAAACGGTTGGGGTATTTCTGAGATACTCAATCCATTCTTGAGACATCAATCGAAGAATAATGATGGAGCCTTCAGGGACATAGTCATCGCGCAGGATAGGGAAGGGGCCCCCTGATGCTAAAGGAGACGAGATCGCAGCTTCAGTCTGCTGAATGAGTTCCTTGGCGACATCAGGCAAGGTTTTGACCTTAACCGGAATAAGCGCGGGTTTGGCTTGGGAATCGAGGTTGGGAATGCGATATCGCCCTTCCAGGGCAGGGAGGGTGGAGTCCTCTAAACTGGGATGGTACTTCTGGAAAAAGCGATGAAGGGCTTCTAGCGCCATGAATAGGGTGGCGGCCTCTTCCTCGGCTAAGTCTGTCCGCAACCCTTCTAATGGATGCAAGCTGCCAAAATCAGGTCTGATTGCATCAGGCGCCGAGGTCATCCAACCTAAGCCGGAGGAGAGGGGTTCATCGTATTCTTCTTCTAGCTCGTCCTCAATTAGCTCGAAATTTAGAAACAAGCAGTCTTGCTCAAGAAAGGCTTGTTGCAGATTTTTGGGAGATTGATCTGAGCCCAACACTCGCTGGCGAAATTGTTTAAGCGAGTCTAATGAGCGGTACATGAGCAACCCATATTCGACCCCAGCCATCCCTAGTACAGATACATACAGGGTGCCGACATCCCAGCGATTGAGTTCGATGGCGATAATCTGCTGCTCACTCAGGATGTTCCAAGGGCCATCCCGCCAAATTTCATAAGCTTTATCGATTAAGGCGTTGGCATAGGGCTCGGGGAGTCGAGAACTCTGTTGTTCCCCCCACTGCGTTAACCCTTCAAAGATGTCATCTATCAGGGGCAGTTCGGGGACATAGTCAATGGCGATATCTAGGTTTTGCAAAGCACCCCGCAGGAAAAATTGAATTTCGCGATCGCGGACTACAATTTTCTGAGGGCGGGCAGGCTCAGCCGGATTTTGAGGATGCTCCATTGCCTGTAGAAGGGCTCGGACAACAGCCTCAGGACCAGTTTCCGAAGGCACTACACTAATCGCCCGCACCATGCCTTGAGTGCCATCTACCCAGAGAATGCAATCCCCTTGCAGGTTATCCCCACCCTCTTCTAAATTCAGAACCATATTGGTCGCTAATCCACGTCGGTCGCCTTCCCAAACACTGGGTAACTTGGGAAGTTGATTTAAACGCCGACAGGTAAAGCTGTTAAGCTGACTCATTTAATTGTGCGAGGGGTAACGGCTGATGTTAGATGTTAACGGTAACAAATGCATTTGAATATAGGTTAAGTCTCAAGTCAAACATAAATTTGCTCAATAATTTGCTCAATAATTTGAAGCCTTTCTAAGGCTGCCGCCACAAAAAATTCCTAGCCTGAGTAGGCTAAACTAGTGAGTAATCGTTAGTTTAAGTGATATTGATTCACACAGGGCAAAACGGACAGGGCAAAACAGACAGGGCAAAAAGGCTTGACGAGTGGTTGCCCAATTACCCAGGAAACTACATTAAGGAGTCTTGTAAACCTGATGACGCAAGCAACGCAACAACAGAGAGGAATTCAAATGACCGATGCTGCTTTGCAGCATGTGCTGGCTCTTCGAGAGAAGCATGGCGAAGATCTTTGCCTACGGGTTGGAGTTCGCCAAGGGGGATGCTCTGGCATGTCCTATATGATGGATTTTGCTAAACTCGATAGCATCGCTGAACACGATGAGGTTTACGACTATGAGGGCTTTCAAGTTGTTTGCGATCGCAAAAGCTTGCTCTATCTTTATGGTCTCGTGCTGGACTACAGTGACGCCTTGATTGGAGGCGGCTTCCAATTCACCAATCCTAACGCCAACCAAACCTGTGGATGTGGCAAGTCTTTTGGCGCTTAGGCGATGTTTGAAAATCAACCCAGGTAATCTGTAGGGGCGCACGGCTGGGCGTCCCTACGCCCGTTTAAATTAGAACATTGTTTTGAAATATTTTTAGCTTGACTGTTATGAATCAAACGGTTGACGCCTTGTTTGACGAGGCCATTGAGCGCTACAACTCAGGCGAATCGGCAGAGATATTGATTCCTGTTTTTAAACAAATTTGCGATCGGGCGCCTAAGCATAGCCCTGCTTGGACTTGTCTGGCTTGGTTGTACTTATTGGAAGATAAACCGAATTCGGCTTACAAAGCGGCTCAGCGGGCAATCAAGCTCAATCCCAAAGACCCTCAAGCCAGAGTTAATTTAGCCATTGCGATGCTGGAAACTGGCAAAAAGGGGGTGCGAATCCAGGTAGAAGAAGCCGGACAGATACTTCTTGCGGTTGAGGAGTTGCGGCAAGAGATTAAGCAAAATTTTGAAGAAGGGTTAAGCAGAAAGCCCAATTGGAATAGTCTTACTCGAATTCAAAGTTGGTTATTCGAAACCTAAATTCTTTATATTTTGGAACTAGAGAAATTAAAGAAGGTTAAGAGGCTCAGCGCAATTCGGAAAAAATCTGATGTTAGCCCCTGTTGGCACCCTAAATGAGTGACGCCAATTTTGGTGGAAATTTAATGGAATATGCTCCTATAGCAATTCCTACTTGGATTGAACACATCTCGGCAAGGTGGGGTATTAGGGTGTGGGGTGTAGTCAATGCAAATGAGAAACTCTATTGTGGGGTCAGGCGCTTGAGCGTCTGACCCCAGATAGGAGCATGGGAAATTTAATATGTGTAAATAATTATCTTGGTTATAGGTGGCTGTTATCCCACCGAAAAACCAAGGTGATTTTACATATCGCAATGTCGAATTAAATAACTTAATGAAATTCCCAGGAATCTAATGATAAGCTCAAGTAAAGCTACAGATGAGCTTTATTTATGGGGCATCCTGAATACCTCTTTTGTAAATCAGATTTATTTTTTCATGGAGTGAACTATCAGTCATGCGTACTGTAGA
>JAKSDM010000900.1 GCA_022360135.1 Pseudanabaenales cyanobacterium
CCTTCCAGATTGGCACCCTGCAGGTTAGCACTTTCCAGATTGGCGGAAATCAAGCTAGCGCCTGGCAATTGAATTTGTGCTAGGTAAACCCTTGCAGGGCTTACGATAGTTCGATCTCCGTCAGAGGACGTACTCTGTTCGTCTGGAGGGCTATTGTTATCTGAGCCTATAGTAAGATTGACACCATCCAAGCTTTCGGCTGGCCATGTGCAAAGTGGAAGAGGAGCGCAAAACCAGGGAAACCTTCGACGCCAGTTTGCTCCAGGTGAGGCGTTCAAGAACTCTAAGGCCTGTATCCGCCCCCCACTTCCAGCCTGTCCGTGGGCGGACGTGATAGTTTGCCAAGCATTCAGGACCTCGGCCTCCCGACGTTGCTTCTCAGACCCGACATAAGTCAAGACAGCAATAATGATCCCAGCGTTGCCGATTAGTCCCAAGAGACTCAATAAAGCTTGGTTGTTCGCCCATGTTAGTAGTGGCTCCCAGGCCCTTTTTTCTAGCTTGATGAAAGCCCGATTGACAGCGAAGAGCGCCGCCTTCAAAGGACTCTGAACGATCTCCTCTGCTGCCGTCCAATCTTTCAAGGCATCTCCTTGCCTCTTCAGTAGGAGCCGATTTTGATACAGCTCATAGGCCACTTTTTCAGTGCGTTCTCGCAACCTTTCATCCCTGCTTATCCGGGATACTGATCTACGTTTCTTGGTCATTGGCATGGCTTCATTCGACTTGCCTAAGTTAAGGCGCAGGGAACGTTAGTGGAGTCCATATCCCAGCCCCTGCGTCCTATACCTTACACCCGACATGACCGATATCGTCCCCGGATACGACTACGGCAGAGAGCGCCTTTATCATACCCCTGCCCCAAAAGGTAAGAGTAGCTTTGAGCCGTATATCGGCAAGGCCAAGCCTAAAAAGGATGAACCAACCGTCAGAACGCCTAGCTTGAGCTATCAAGCGATGTCGGCTCCTTGGGCGGATATTGATGCAGTGCGCGGCGGCACTCAAGCCATGAGGGATGCAGGTGAGTTGTATTGGCTAAAGAACCCGTTGAAGGTGGAGAGGCCTATGACCGTCGCCTCAACCGAGCAACGCTAGCTCCCATCTATAAATGGCTGGTGAGGACGTTCGCCGCGATGATATTGCGTAAACCGATCAAGGTGCTCAACACCGGCGGTTTACCTGAGGCTGACTTCAGGGCGATTGCGGGCTATCATCCTGGCGACGACGAGCCGGGTGAAGCTATTAATGGACATCTGGAGGATATTGATGAAGAGGGCTCCAGCCTCCAACAAATTGCCTTCGAGTGGCTGTGCGAGGCGATCCATTATGGCCATGCCCTTGCCGAGGTCATTTACCCGGCCGACGATGTGCAGACTAGGGCTGACGAGATTGGTTTGCGGCCTCGTTGGAGTGTTTACCCGGCCACAAAGATGCTAGGTTGTCGCAGCCAGGGGAAACGAATGACCCGTGTTCGCCTGCTACAGCATCAAACTGAATCAGTTGGGGAATGGGGCGAGCGGCATGTAGAGCAAGTCATGGTGTATCGTTTGGAAGGAAGCGTCGTCACATGGCAAGTCTGGCGGAAATCTGAAGACAAGGAAGAAGAATGGCTACTGCATGACGACGGTGATATTGACTTGAATGGCCTAGCCATGCTGCCGGTGGTGTGCCTCTACAGTGATCGCAAGGGGCGTCAGGCTCCCCCGCCGATGATGGAGGTGGCGCATCTAAACATCCGGCATTACCAGGTGAGTGCAGACATTGATCATAATTGTCATGTGGCGGCGGTGCCCAGGTTAATGATTTTTGGGGCTGAGCCGGAACAGTTAGGGGAGATTGGCAGCGTCGATGAGGCGGTATGCATCCCCAATGCTGAAGCTAGAGCCGAATGGATCGCCGCCAAGATAGACGCCTTTGAGCCTAATAATCAGAGGCTAGAGCAGCTCGAAATACAGATGACACGGCTGGGGCTGGGGGCGATGGCTCGTCAAAAGAATGTGGGTGAGTCAGCCGAAGCCAAACGGCTTGACAGGACGCAGGGCGACTCTCAGTTGTCTGTTCTGGCGCAAAACCTGCAAACCTGCCTGAATGCTTGCCTGAGGATTCACTGTGCTTTTCTGGGTCACCCCCCAGAACAGGCCCCCACAGTGGAAGTGAACCGTGACTTTGACCTAAC
>JAKSDM010001500.1 GCA_022360135.1 Pseudanabaenales cyanobacterium
CTGTTTTCTTCTGACGTGGGTTTGTTGCTATCAGATGTCTGCTTAACTGATGGAATTGACAGCCGCAGCAAGATGATGATGGCGATCGCGAATGTGATCATATCCATCACCGTAATGCCGAACAGCCCAATCCAGGGATACAGCCCCCCAGCCAGCGCCGGCGCAAAAATACCGGTTGCGTAACCTGCGATAGCGCCCATACTTGTGGCCCGAACATGATGTTGCGGCGGCACGAGCAGTGGGACAATGGTGGTATAGGTCAGAGTTTGAATGTGACCAAAGCAGCCAATGATGGCTGCAATCAAATAAAGATGCCAAATCTGGAGCGCTTGGGTCACGGCCAATATCCCGACCGACAGGGTACAGCAGGCGGCGGCCGTATCGCTGAGAATGAGTAACCGCTTGCGGCAAACCCGATCAACCAAAATGCCTGAAAACAGGGCGATCGCGATCTGAGGCAGTTGATAGAAAAAGAGAATGAGGGCGATCGCAGTGGCTGACTGAGTTTGCGGCCAAACCCATAGGGTCAGTGCAAAATAGGTCATGCTGCTGCCTAAGGAAGAGGCGAACTGGCCTAGCCAAAGAAGAATAAACGTATACACGCAATCAGTTCAAAATTGAACAAAATCAATCGTATAGGTTCAAGCGATTTAATTTCTTTGTCAGTCGGTTTTTTTTCTTCGCGAAATGGACTTTTTAAGGCCCGATCAGAGAAACAACAACCCATCCTCCCCCGGTCATTAGGCCAATCCGCTGGTGATAAAGATGGGGTTCAATTTGAAGAAAGCAATTGCTCTTTTAGTTCTTCGAGATAAAATTTAGCGCCAATAGGCCCTGGCAACCCCCCGCATAAATAAGTCGGGATGAAATAGACTCGCCCTATTTTGCTGGCGTTTAGAGATTGAGCAATCTCACTTTCTTGCCATGCCTGTTTTAAGTTCGACAGACTATGTGCTTCAAAGTCATTTAACCCGTTAAGCTGCTCGACCTTACTAAAATTGTGTCCGAATAGAATGACTAGATCAGCTTCATTTAATTGAGGTAAGATTTCAAGGGAAATGGGCATCGGTGAGGCGCGAGGAACCTCACCAAAGTCAAGTGGATAAACTAGTTTAAATCCTAACTCTTCGACCAGAGAACCACATTGATTATTAGTATTGGGACTGTTTGAATAAACAGAAATTTTTTTCAATTGCGATGAACCGAGCAACAGTGCTTTGGGGTAAGTAGCAATTACAGTAGCTAGGGTTTCGCGTGCTGATGCGATTCGCTGATCAGTTTCTATCAATATTTGTTCGACCTGCTTAGAACGATCGACGGCTTGGGCGATAATTCGCAAATGTGCATTTGGAGCAAACCGATCAAGCAGTAACGTCGGCGCAATTTTAGATAAAGTTTCATATTGGTTAGCATTAGCATTGTCTCCTAGAATCAGATCCGGTTTTACCTGAATAATGGCTTCAATTGAAGGATTGAAGCCATCGCCAACATTTGCCAGAGGCTGAGTTATATATCTACCGAGATAGGGAATTTGTTGATTTGGATTGGTATAGTCTCCCTGGTGTGGCGCAAAGTGATCGCCA
>JAKSDM010000057.1 GCA_022360135.1 Pseudanabaenales cyanobacterium
CACCCACAGGAAAATCATGATCGTCCCATGGTTGGTCATGAAAGCGTTGTAGAGATCGGGGTTAAGCACATCTGCATTGGCGGTATAGAGTTCAGCCCGCAGGGCGATCGCCATCAACCCGCCAATCAGATAAAACACAAAGGAGAGCACTAGGTACTGGATCCCAATCACCTTATGATCTGTGTTGAAGGTAAAGTACTCGTACCACGCCCAGGCAGTCTTTGCGACAGGTGGAGCGCTCTGCGACTCGCCAGTAACCACAGATGGCGAGTCAACTGATTCAACTGAAATATGCACCGGTTCCATAACAAAAAAAACAGTTGAGGAGTTCAAGAACAAAAAATCGAATACTGAAAAATGTGAAACGCAAAACAATCAAGTAAGTCGGCAGCCTCAATTTTTTGTGGTTTTTTGTAGGATGGGTTAATGTCAGCGAACGCATCAATCCGTTAATGGATGGTGCGTTATGGCTTTGCCCAACAGCACCCTACAACATCGATTATTTCTGGCCACCTACTTATTTGCCAGCATTTTTAGCGCCTAGGAATTTCAATCACCGTCTGACTCTCCAGATCGATTTCATCGGCATAGGCCGTCAGGTAATCTTGGTCGGATAAGTCCGTTGGATTTTTCGCCGTCGCTTGATCCAAATTGGGTTGCTGGGCGACGCCATTGCTCTCTAACCACTCGTCAAATGCTTCTGGCGTGTGGGCAATGAGCCGGGTTCGCATGCTGCCGTGATAGCTGCCGCAAAGTTCTGCACAGACAATCGGATAGTCTCCAGGTTTGGTGACCACAAAATGAAGTTGCGTTTCTTGTCCAGGGATTGCATCCTGCTTGAGGCGGAGTTGAGGCGCCCAGAAGGAATGAATCACATCTTGGGCGGAAATGTTGAGCTGAACCGATTGGCCGACGGGAACGTGCAATTCGCCAGAGATAGCGCCATTACTAGGATAATTAAAGATCCAGGCATATTGTAAACCCGTCACGTTCACCATCAAGTCCGCCGCCGAGCTTTCTCCTTCAGGAGTTGCGCCAATGCCGTACGTGTAGGCGACATCAGCCGTATTTGAATCATCTTCAGAAGGGTTTGGGTCAGCAGTGAGGGAAGCGGCCATAGCGCTACCCATGATCGAATGTTCTGGAGCTGGGGTTTGATGATGCGCCATCATTGCCTGCCGAGTAGGGGCGAACCCGCCCATATCGTTATACACTTGCACACTATATATGCCCAATCCAATCACGATGATGGATGGAACGGCGGTCCAAACAATCTCTAGGGGGATGTTGCCCTCGGTTGGATCGCCGTCGGTATTATCCCCTGCTCGCCGCCGATACCTGACGACAAAGATCACGATCGCCCCCTGCACCACCAAAAACAGGGCGGTGGCAATGGTGACCATAAGATTGAAAAAGTTATCGACTAGGGGAGCCTGTTCGGATGCCTGTTCGGGCATGAGACCATGATGCTGACCTACCCAAAGACTGATTAGGGCGATAGCAACCCCCGCAATCAGCGTCCAAATTGAAGTCGGAACCTGTTTCATCAGAATAATCTTCCTTCAACCCTGTATTCCACATCAACAAAACTAAAATTTGTTTTTTAACGCAGGTATTATAGTTCAATTTACTGCTATTAATTCTATGCTTAATAAGCCAGGGAGCCAAGAATAATAATCAAATAGTTTTAATCAAAATCATTTATTTAATCAAATATATTTGAATTATTTAATCAAATACATTTGAAAATCGTTTGTGCAGTCTAAAGCGGCTTCATTTATAGAGTCCGAAGCCACTATGATCAAATTCTGAGAGGTATAGAACAAAATATTCTTGAATTTTTTTGAAGCATGAAATGTCGATTCCATATAATAGGAATTTAGATTCTGTTAATCATCTTACGATGTAGGTTTCTGCACATGTTCCAGTAGAATTAGAACTTCCTTGTTTGGCAATCTGCCGCTATCATCGCTGCATCAAAATCAATCGCAGGGGGTCTAAACGAATTTGCCATGGAAATTGGCGATCTTTGAGAATCATCCACTTTTCTTTAAAGACTTCCGCTTGCAAATGGTAATCGTTAGGACTAATTGGAGGGCTGTGTAGCTTCAGGTACAGCGTCATCCGATGAGGCGTCTCACTGGTAGCTGCTAGCCAGCAGGGAAAGGTATTGGGAAGGGGACGAGGGGGGGGAGAAGTAGGCAGAAATATGATTTGATGGGCGCGGATGCCGACTTGCGCAAGTTTCTCAGGAACAGCTTCAAGGGTTTGTAGGGTGCAGTTCCAGTCGAGAGCTTTGACTTGATTGGGACCTTTAGTCATTGCCTGGGAAAAGTTTTTGCAGCCCGTGAGTTGAGCTATGCTGACTGTTTGAGGATGCTCGAAGATATTTTGTTTAGGACCGTGGGCGATCGCACCTCCCCCTTCAAGCACCAGCAGTTGATGACAAACCCGATAGGCTTCTTCAAGATTGTGGGTAACGAACAGGGTCATGCCAGAGTAGGTCGCTAGTCGGGCGATCATCTGCTGTTCAATGCGGCTGCGTAGATGCGTATCTAGGGCAGAGAAGGGTTCGTCGAGCAATAGTGCTTCTGGCTGGTTGGCCAAGGCCCTAGCCAGGGCCACTCTCTGCTGTTGTCCGCCAGAAAGTTGATGGGGATAGCGGTCTGCCAGCCCGGTTAAATCCATTGCCGCCAATTGCTGATCAATGATGAATGGGATGCCCACACGATTGCCCCTGTGTTTACCCGCATTTAAGCCAAAGGAGACGTTTTGGGCGACAGTAAGATGGGGAAATAGGGCATAGTTTTGGAAGAGGAAACCGACTTTGCGATCGCGGCTGGGGAGGTTAATTCCTCGTTCGGCATCGAACAGTACTCGCCCGTTTAGCACAATCCGACCCCTGTCGGGGGTTTCAATACCCGCGATACAGCGCAAAATCAAACTTTTGCCAGCGCCAGAAGCCCCCAGCAGACCCAGCGCCTGATTATCGGTAGTAAAGCGGACATGCAATGAAAAGTCAGGAAGTTGTTTGTGGATATCTACGAACAGATTAGGCTGCGTAGAGGTCTGTGGGTTATGAGGTGTAGGGACAGTGTGAGCGTGACGGTGGATGTAAGACCAAAGCTTTTGTTTAGTTTCGCTTGGCAGCAAATAGAAGATTCCCTCTCTGTTCCGATTGCCTAGTCTCCCTCGCCATCTGACTTTTCTTCTCCCCCGGCGTTTCCACCAAAGGTTAACCGCTGTGAGCCCAAACAGCGAAATTCCTAGAATAGCCAATGACCAGAGCCAAGCCTCTTGCATATCGCCCGCTTCAACGGCGAAGTAAATGGCCATCGGAATGGTCTGGGTCCGTCCGGGAATATTCCCCGCCAACATTAGGGTGGCGCCAAATTCTCCCAATGCCCGAGCAAAAGCCAGGGTAGCGCCCGCTAAAATCCCGGGCAGCGCCAGGGGGAGTGTGATCCGCCAGAAAATGACTCTTTCGGAAGCGCCTAAAGTTCTAGCCGCCCGTTGGAGATTGGCGTCAATTTGTTCAAAGGCTCCCAAGGCAGTCTTGTACATCAGTGGGAAGGCCACGACGGTCGCCGTAATCACAGCGGCGTACCAGGTGAATACAATGTTCACGCCTGCCCATGAAAAGAATTGCCCCAACGGACCATTGCGACCAAAGAGCAAGAGCAGCAAGAACCCGGCGACGGTCGGCGGCAAGATCAAAGGGGAAATGAAGAGGCCCTCAATCAGAGGTTTCCACTTGCCGCGATAGGTCAGCATCCAATGGGCGGCCGCAATACCGATAAAAAAGATGATGACGGTTGCGATCGCGGCAATTTTGAGCGAGATCCATAAAGGAGAGAGGTTGAGCGCCATAGGAGATTTTGGGGGGGGAAGCGACTTAAAGTTTGCCGAAGCCAAAACTTTCAAACACTGCTTGGGCTTGGCTGTCCGCCAAAAAGTCAATGTAGGTGGTTGCGGCTTCAACGCTAGAACTTGTCGTCAGGACCGCAATGGGGTAGACAATAGCTGAATGGGATCCGGCGGGCGCGATCGCAACAGCTTTAACCGAGTCGGAGAGTTTTGCGTCTGTGGCGTAGACCAACCCGGCATC
>JAKSDM010000932.1 GCA_022360135.1 Pseudanabaenales cyanobacterium
GGGTCTTGTCATTGGCTCAATGGATATGCTGATTGCCGCCCATGCCATGAGCCTGGAAGCTACGCTTGTCAGTAACAATCTCCAAGAGTTTTCACGCATTGCCAATCTATCTCTAGAGAACTGGGCGGAATAAACCACATCAACCTACGGAAGGGGGTTTGACAATGAAAGTCTTGGTGCTCAACGCGGGGTCGAGCAGTCAAAAGAGCTGCTTATACCAACTAACCGAGGCGGCGCTGCCAGAGCAACCGCCAAAGCCCCTTTGGGAAGCGCATATTGATTGGACGGCGGCGCCAGAGGTTGGAGTTTTGCAGGTGAAAGCTCTGGGTAAAAAACTTGAGGCGAGGCTGGATGCCAACGTTCGACATGGAGCCATCGCCCAAATGCTCAACACGTTAGTGGCGGGCGACACTCAAGTGTTAGATCAATTATCGGACATCGATATCATTGGTCATCGGGTGGTTCATGGGGGAACAGAGTATTCCCAGGCCACTCTGGTGACGCCCGACGTAAAAGATGCGATCGCCCGCCTCAGCACTTTAGCCCCGGCCCACAATCCAGCCAATCTAGAGGGGATTGAAGCGATTGAGCAAATCCTAGGTGATGTTACCCAAGTAGCGGTGTTCGATACCGCCTTCCATAGCCAAATGCCCCCGTCATCTGCGGTTTATCCCATTCCCTACGAGTGGTTTGAACAAGGGATTCGTCGCTATGGCTTTCACGGTATTAGTCATCAATACTGCGCTCAACGGTCGGCCCAACTCCTTGGCAAACCCTTGGCCGAGCTCAAATTGATTATTTGTCATTTGGGCAATGGCTGTTCTTTAGTCGCAATTCAGCAAGGGATCAGTGTTGATACAACGATGGGCTTTACTCCCCTGGAAGGTTTAATGATGGGGAGTCGGAGCGGCTCAATTGATCCCGCTATTCTGATTCACCTGATGCGATCGCATCAATTCGACGCCGATCGGCTCGACGCTATGCTGAATAAGCAGTCGGGGTTAATGGGAATTTCAGGTTTATCGGCTGACATGCGCACCATTCTGGATGCGACCCAAACGGGGAACAAGCGGGCTCAGTTAGCCTTTGACCTCTACATTCATCGGCTGCGGGCGTCAATTGGCTCCATGCTAGCAACCTTAGGCGGTTTGGACGCCCTGGTCTTTACCGCCGGGGTGGGGGAAAATGCGGTAGCGGTCAGAGCCCGCACCTGTGAAAGATTTGAGTTTCTGGGCTTGAATCTCGATGTAGAGAAAAATGCCTCGTCTCCCATCGATCAAGATATCGCCACGACTGACTCTGCTGTCAGGGTGTTAGTTATCCATACAGAGGAGGATTGGGCGATCGCTCAACAATGTTGGCGGATGATAACAATGGAAAAATGCAGAATCATTTGATGTATGGGGGTTTCAATCGGATTAGCAGCTGCTAAAGTATAAGGAAAATCGCTGGAATGTCAGCAAAACCCAATAGATTCCTTTGTTTGAGAGGTGTCTATCAATTTAGCGCTAGGACTTTTTCTGACGCTAATTTCTGATCAGTGGCGGCGGTAGGCTTTTATGCAGTAGGCTTTTGTTATGAACAGTTGCCAAACTTTTTAAAGTGTGACATGTGTTCTCTGAAAACTTTCCATTATGGGTAACAAAATGACTGATTCTACACTTTCAAAACTTTTGTCTGTTGATTCGGATCTAGTGACGCGGGAAGCTGAGCTGATGGCTCAGTTAGAAGCGATTCAAGCCAAACGCTCCAGTCTACAAATGGTTCTGGAGATGTTTGGTAGAGATAAGACAACGAAACCGGGCATGCCGGGAGTTAAAGAGTCGAGTGCGATTGCAACCGCCGCGATCGCCGCGCCGACGGCCGCAACCACCAAGGTGTCGACAAGTCGGAAAAGACCCCAGGCCAAAGGTAAGGCGGCTCAGTCGCGCAAATCTTCTAGCAGTTCTAAGGCGGCTCGTCGAGGATGGCGAGAGTACGTGCGTGATGAATATCGCCAGAGGCCGCTTTCGACGGTAGTGTCTCAGGTTCTGCAAGTTGAACCCAAAAAGGTGTTTGAGATTGCTGAAGTCGTCGATACTATTTTTGTCAATACGATTCCGCCAGCGGCTCGGACAAGCGCCCGGGAGCGGGTCTCAAACATTTTAGCGGAGGGGGCGCGGAAGCAATGGTGGTATAAGGGGCAAGCGGGTTGCTACTGCTTCTCAAAAAATTAGCCGCCGTGAAAGCGGTTTCACGGCTCAGAAGATTGGGCGCTAGCTGTAGGGTTAGCGTTGGGACTGGCTGCGATAGGCATTAGCGTAAAAATAAAGTCCCAGTAGAGGATGGTGGATGGTGGATGACTGGATGGGTAGATGGGTAGATGGGAGGTTATTTTCCTCTGGAAGAAGTCCAATTTAATCAGGTTGAGAGTGAAGAACAAAAGGTGCAAGCTGGCGCGCTTATCCGCGAGTATTTGGAATGGCTGAACGAGCGCATTCGGCGTGACTACGCTATCGAGTTCGATGTCGAGGCCATGGTTAACTCGGACTTGTCAGCCCCCGACAAGTTTCATCCTCCAGATGGACGTTTCTACATTGTTCAGTATGGCGACAAAATTGCTGGTGTGGGTTGTTTGAAGAAATTAGAAGATGGTGGGGGGGAGATCCAGCGAATGTATGTTGCCCCTGCATTTCGCGGCAAGGGAATTGGCCGCGCTATTGTAGATCGTTTAATCGATGATGCGCTTTCGATAGGCTACCGCCGTCTCAAACTGGAGAGCCTGGAATTCCTTGAAGCGGCGCATTCGCTATACCGTTCGGTCGGCTTCCACGAAATTCATCCATACGCTGATAACAGTATGGAGTCATACCAATCAGCGGAACAGCTCGATCAGTATTACGCCATAACAGTTTTCATGGAGAAGGACCTTGAGATAGGGACTGGTTAGATTCACA
>JAKSDM010000956.1 GCA_022360135.1 Pseudanabaenales cyanobacterium
GAGGATGCCCTGATTCTCCTCTAGAGAACCCACCACCCAAGCGCCAATCCCGTCGCCTGATAAAAACGCCAGGGTGTCTTTGGGGTCGGTAAAGCGAGAATAGGTGGTCGAGACCACAATCAGCACGTTGCGGTATTCCCCTGTCCGCACTAGCGAACAGGCCGTCTGCAGAGACACTAAACCACTTGTACAAGTAGACTCCACATTCCAGGCGGCGCCCTTCAGACCGAGTTTGCCCGCGAGGAAAGCGGCGTCGCCTGGTAAAACATGGTCGGGAAATAGGGAGGTTACCAACAATAGATCAATGTCATCGGCGGAAAGCTGAGCCGCCGCCAGGGCGTCACAGGCCGTCTTGTACTGCAGATCCAGTGCTTTTTCCTCTGGCGCCAGCACCCGCCGCTCCACGGTGCCGCGAAAAGGATCGGACATATAGGGAATCATTTCTTCCGTCCAGATGTCAGGCTCTTTACCATTGGAATTGGACTTTATCCGGGAAAAAGTCTGCGCCAACGTGTTTTGGTCAGCGGTTGCAACTAATTCGGGGTTATGCTCGGTGTAGTAATCGTTTGTGCGGATAGTGCTGGGAAAGGTCACTGAGAGCGCACGAATTCCAACTGGTTTTAAAGTCATCATCTATCTCCTGTAGCATCAATAGCGCCTTGAGCAATTAAACTTTGCACCCGACCGCCAATCGGCGCTGGTTGAGTGGGGTCGATTAAAACATCGATTACATAAGGCGTTGGTGAATTCATCGCCTTTTCCAGAGCGGCTTCAAGCTCAGACTCATGTTCAACTCGAAGACCGTCGGCTCCCATGGCTTGGGCGATTAGCGCGAAATCGGCTTGGGGAATCTTGGTGTCCACGCCTTTGAACCCCTGCAAAGACATCCCCTGAGCGCACATGTTATAGCGAGCGTCATTGAGCACCACCCAGACAGCGGGAAGTTGAAATTTAACGGCGGTACTAATCTCGTTGTTCATCAACATCGCCCCATCGCCGACAATGGCGACGGCTTTGCCCCGGCTCCCCAGAGCCGCCCCCACCACTCCGGTGACGGCGTGTCCCATAGCGCCGACTCCAGTGCTGATCCGGTATCGTCCCGGTTGACTAAATTGCAGCATATGGGTGGCCCAGGCGAAGGAATTACCGGCGTCCGCCAAGACGATCGCGTCGCTCTCTTCAACCACTCGTCGCTGAATTGCCTCCATCAAGGTGGTTGGCCGCACCAGGCGGCTTAGGCGGCACTGGTTGACAACCCCCTGCTCAGGTCGAGGCAAGTCTGGGGGGGCTAATCGATCCACCGTTGGCCATTGCTCCAAGAGAGCCTTGACGAAGACACTGATATCAGACTGAATGGCGAAGGTCTCAGCAGTGGGATAGGCTACACCAGGCGCATTCGGGTCGATATCCACATGGATGAATTCTCCCGCCGGAACCATTGTGGGATTCCAAAACGAAGTCGGCTCTCCTAAACGCGTCCCCAAAACCAAGGTGCGGAGAGGGCGTTGCTGTTGCATGTACTCTAAGACCGAGGCGTGCCCGCTAAAGCCCGTAACGCCAATAAATTGGGGATGGGTTTCGGGGAAAACGCCCTTGGCCCGGGGGGAACACATAACAGCGGCGCCGGTTCTCTCGGCTAATTGGCGGATCAGGGGAGCCGCCCGCCGCGCTCCGAACCCCACCCAGATCGCGAATGATCCCTCACTCAACCGCCGCGCACAGTCGGCAATAACTGCTTCAGTCGCCATCGGCAGCGATTGAGAGAATAGAACTGGCGGCAGCGAGGTCGACATTGGCTGGGTCTGCACTGCCGTGGGAACACTGAGGTGAGTCACAAACCCCTCTGGTCGCGTCAACCCCAACGCCAGTCGACGCGTCGCCTCGGGCAATTGCTCACCGCTTTCAAGAATAGTGGCAAAATGGAACAGGGAGCCCGGTGCAAAAATCCCTTCGCTAGGCAGCGTGTAGGAACTCGTTTCCTGGCAGGCCCACCGACCGCGATTAGCGGCAGAGGTGGACGCCGATAGCAAGATTACTTTGGAGCCCTCTCCCCGGGCCGCCAGCAGACCCGTTAGGGCATTGGTGATGCCGGGTCCGGTAGTGGTGAACACCACCACCGGACGGTCGTTGGCGAAGTAGGACTCAATCGCAGCGAAACCCGCGCCAGATTCATGGCGAAAGTGCTGAACTTGAATCGGACTGTGGGCCAAGGCCGCCCACAAGGGGCCAATGCCGCCGCCGGAGACGCCAAAGGCGTGGCGGACGCCTAAACGATAGAGCAGTGTGACGACAGCTTCCGCCATGGTGAACGGCTCCACCGAACTTCCATTCAGGGAGGAGTTCCCAGTTGGAGAGGATTGTTGCTTTGAGAACGGTGAAAAGATGGATGAGTTGGTTGTGGGTTCGAGTAGGCCCTGGGAAGCCTTGATTCCGTCAACAGCCAGGGAGGAAACGCCAACGGGCGGGCTACCGTTGAATGAATTGGACGAATTGGAGTTGGAAAATGGAGAGTTTGATTTCATGACGGACCTACCTATCTACTCATAGCGGTCAGAGGAGCCGGAACATCCTGACGAAGCAATCGCTTGAGGATTTTTCCGGTGGGATTTTTGGGAATGGAACTGACAAAATTGAAGGTTCGAGGAATCTTATAGACAGCCATTCGCTCAGAGCAAAAATCCATCAGCTGTTCTGTTGTGAGAAATTGCCCGGATTTGATTAAAATATTGGCCTTAACCAGTTCTCCCTTGAGCGGATCGGCAACCCCATAAGCCGCCGCTTCGGCAATGGCTGGGTGCTGATAGAGCACATTCTCCACTTCAGCCGGATAGACCTTAAATCCAGAGACATTAATCATGTCCTTCAGTCGGTCAACAATGTAGAAGTAGCCCTCGGCATCCATGCGACCAATATCGCCCGTGTGCAGCCAACCGTTTTTCAAGACTTTAGCTGTGTCCAATGGCCTGTTCCAATAGCCCAACATGACATTCGGGCCGCGAATGATAACCTCGCCTAATTCTCCTGGCGGGACCTCTACGCCATTGGCGTCGACCACCTTCATCTCGACCTCCTCAATTGGCCTGCCAATCGACCCCGACTTATAGGTCAAGTTGTGGTTATAGCAGGCGCAGGGCGAGCTTTCCGTCAGACCGTAGCCTTCATGAATGATGTATCCGTGCTTTTCTCGCCACCGCTGGGCCACCTCCTCCGGTAGAGAGGCGGCGGCGGAAAAGTAAAAGCGCACCGAACTTAGGTCACAACTGGCGGTATCCAAATTCAGTAGTTTGATGAACACGGTCGGAACGCCAAAGACCATGGTCACCCGCTCAGCGGAGATTGCTTCTAAGAATTGCTCCGGCTTAAATCGGCCTTGCAGAACAATCGTAGCGCAGGCGCTAAACCCGCTGTTGAGAATTGCATTTTGGCCAAAGCAATGGAACAGCGGCAGATATAGTAAGAGGCGGTCATCAGAACGCATGTCGCAACAGCGGCGTTGGGCATGCATATTGGTAATGATATTTCGATGGGAAAGGGTAGCCCCCTTAGGAAATCCCGTTGTGCCTGACGTGTAAACGATAGCTGCGGCTGCGTCCCCCGCCATCTCGACCGCCTTCCCCGTTGGTGACGCCTCCGCCATCAGGTGGCTTAAGCTGATTCCCCGGGTTGCTTGTCCATCTGCGATCAAAAGCGCCTCCAGGTGCGGCGAGTCCGCCAATGGAACCTCTTGACTGAGTTCCTGGGTGGTAATCAGGACCTTGGCGGTGCAGTCGTTGAGAATAAATTCAACCTCGCTGCTTTTGAGCATGACGTTGAGTGAAACAGCAATGGCTCCCAGCTTCAAGGCGCCCAGGTAGGCGATCACAAAGTCTGGCCTATTGGGTAAAAAGAGCGCGACCCGATCACCGGTTTTCACCCCTAGTCGCCGCAGCCCATTGGCCAGACGATTGGCCCTCTGATTCAGTTCTGAGTAGCTCAAAGCGTTGTCTTCAAACTTCAGGGCGTCCTTTTGGGGAAACAGCCGACTCGCTTGCTCGATGTGGTGGGTGATATTCATAATCCCTACCTCCTCATTGCCAGTGGGACAGAATTGGACTCAGCGCTTCAACCACTCGACCCTCAGTGGCGATATCCAGGGTGAGTCGAGCAATGTGTTGATCAAGGGCTTGGCCGTTATCATTCCAGATGTAGGGCTGCTCTGCCGTCGGGGGACATTCCAGCACCTCTCGCACGGATAGATAGAGCTGTCGGGTCAGGGGCGATAAGCGCTCGCTGGCGTCGTAATCGCCCGCCACCTGATATGTCCTGAGGTCAACCGCTTGGACGCCAAACATCAGCGCGATCGCCAGATAGTGCTGGAAGATTTCGATCGAGCGACGGGCTAAAGTGGCTGAATTGAACCCTTGGCTGTTGATATTCTGATTGAATTGTTCAGCATGGGTGGGAAAGCGATCCACGATCGAATTGCCATAGAAGCTCAACATCGGCATCAGCGAGTTGCCCGTGATTTGCAAACCCTTCAGCCCCATGTTGACCGGATAATCAGTATTGCCCACCAAAGAGGCTGATAGACCGTGATTAAACTCTGGCGCAACCAGGAGGCCGATTTGGACATCTAGATGCTTCGCCAATAGACCGATGTGATAGCGCAGCTGGTCCATGGACGTGCCGACATACTGACCCAGGAAATTACCGCCGTGATAGCTCGCTTGGTTGGCTGAATCAATTAACGGATTGTCAGTGGCCGAGTTGATTTCGACCTCGACTTGTCTGACAATTTGCTCAATGCCTTCCACAATCGGTCCCAGATACTGGGGCAGACAGCGGAGAGAATAGCGATCCTGGATCGGTTGCTGACCTCGATAGTCATGCGCCCCATCTAATTCATCCCGAATTAGGTCTGACCCGGCTAGGAGATTGAGCATACAGTCCGCCGCCCAGATCTGGCCGGGATGGGGCTTGCACTGATGAATGAAGGGATGGAACGACTGATTAGTGCCGTTCAATCCTTGAATCATTAGGGCGTGGATCGCGACCGACAACGCCAGCAGAATACGAGCGTCGTAGGCGCAGTTGGCGGCAATGCCGGTCATCACTGAGGTGCCATTCATCATCGCCAACCCCTCTTTGGGCAGCAAGGTCAGCGGCGCCAACCCGAGCCGAGAGAGGGCGACGGGAGCGTCGATCTCCTCACCATTGAAGTCAACGGTATAGCCGTTATCTAACCCAGTTAACGCCCCCGAGATATAGGACAACGGGGTCAGATCGCCACTGGCGCCGATGGAGCCAAA
>JAKSDM010001685.1 GCA_022360135.1 Pseudanabaenales cyanobacterium
ACTTTCCACTGGGGGAGTCTCAACATCTAAGTTGTCTGGATCAAAAATATTGATAGGAGAGGACAGTAGGGGATCACGAGGGTTAAGCCTTTGCACCCTCTGGTTTTCAGCACGAAATAGATCAACTCCGAGCAGCAACGTATGATCTATGGGACCCGTATTAAACTTGCCTTGGACATTGGTGTAGAGCGAATAAGTATCTATTTTCTCAGAATCATTTGCAAATAAACGATTTAAGACACCCGTCGATTCATCCAGAGAAAAAGGAAATGCAACGACGCTCCAGTCAAAAGCGCTAGAGGCGTAGAAAAACTGATTACGAAGCTGCCAATTATCGCTGAAACGATGCTGCAGAGTATACCTTACACTTAAAGAATCTCGTTCGACTGTACTATCGGGATCGTTGAGCACCCGCTCTGGGGGGATATCGGCAATGCCGTCTCCAATGGCGACAGTGCCAAAATCTAAGGGTTCATCATCTTCAGCGTATTCCAGGCTAACGGTCAGATCCGTCTGATCACTAATTCGCCAGGTCAAAGTGGGGGCAATAAAAAAGCGCTCGAAATCATTTTCAAAATCCTGAAAGCTCTCTTCTCGTCGGTAGAGCGCATTGAGGCGATAGAGCAAACGTCCATCTTCAGTGAGGGGTCCCGACAGGTCAATGATGGGACTGACAAACCCCCTATTTCCACCCTGGAATTGGAGATTATAGTAAGGCTCAGAGAGGGGTTGCTTCGAAACCAGATTTATCACGCCTCCCGGCTCTGCTTGACCATACAAGACCGATGCCGGGCCTTTCAACACTTCAACTTGTTCCAGATTCGCCACCTCTGGTTCTACTGGATCTACCCTGAATCCAGGAATAATGAAGCCATCTCGCAAAACCGCCGCACCGTCAAATCCCCGAATGTTAAACGCGACACCGCGCCCTCCATCATCACCTCGAAACGTTACACCAGCCGCGTTTTCGAGCACTTCTTGAAGGCCAATTGCCTGTTGGTCTTCAAGCACCTGGCGCGGAATCACCTGAATCGATTGAGGCACATCGCGCAGGGGCGTATCGGTGCGGGTGGCGGTGCTGGCGTCAGGTACGAAGTAGCCTTCTTGTTCACCCGTCACCACAATTAGAATTGAGTCATCTGGGGTTTGCGCGGTCGGATCTCCCGGTGTGGCGCTGACGGTGAGTCCGGTCGCCCTAGTGCTGATGTCAATGGTGGGTGGGGCGTTGGTTCCGGTGATGGTGATCCCGACTCGGTTGTCGGGCAGATTGGCGACATTGATGAGGGCGATCCCCTCAGTGGGATCGCTGGCAAAAAAGTCGTCGTCGTCTGAGAGGTTTAATACGGCATTCGGGATATCGGCGATCGCCGCATTACCTGTAATTGAGGTTTCAGGCGTCGCCAACTCGCCAGTGGTTTCAAGTTGTAGCCTAAACCCGTCTGCTGTTTCCTCAACCTGGACATTGGTAATCTCAACCAATTCAGTCTGCGCGATTTGCGTTAGCCGTTTATCTACAGGGGTTAGGGGTTGACCCCACCCATCCTCCCCTTGGTCAGGGGAGGCGCCCCAGGCGCCAGGGTGTTCCGTTACTTCATTAGCGATCGCTAACTGCCCCATCAACAACCATAGGCCTATTGTCAACTGAACTGACCAACCCCCACCCATCACGCACTTTATCGTCATACTCACTCTCGCACCACCAAATAAGAATAACTCCCACTAGTCTGTGAAGAGATAATACGGGATCAGCGTCTTGGCTTTCTTTGTAAATTAAAAATTTTTCTTTGTGAGATAAAGAGTTCGACGGTTTAACCGTGTTTTCTGAGCTGGTAGGCCTTGGGACTAATCGTAAATTTTCGTCGAAACGCCGTGCTAAATGCCTCCGGGTTGCGATACCCAACCCTTGCCGCTACCCCAGCAATCGTCAAATTAGAGTTCAGCAGTAGATGCCGGGCCTGCTGCATCCGACAGTGGTGCAGATAGCCAAATGGCGTGGTCCCAAACACCCGACGAAAACCTTGTTTGAGTCTGTATTCATTGAGTCCAACCTGCTGAGCTAAATCAACCAGAACGCGGGATTCGCCGACATTACGAGTCAGGATTGCTTTGGCCGCGTAGAGTCGTTCTAACTCGTCCGCTGGCATAGGGCGAGATCGCCCTGAAGGTTGTTCCTCCGCCCAGTGAGCAAATTTCAGCGCTAATAGCTCCAGAGCTTTACTTTCCAGGTACAGCTGCTGCATCATCCCCTGATAAGGAGCCTGTAAGATCTGCTGCAACACTTGACTCATCACCGGGGTGACTTGCCCCAGAGACTGATGAAATCGCTGTGTCTCATCACCATTTAACAATTGTTTCAGGGGGGTCGCCAGGGGCGTCTCACTCCAGCCCAAGGCGCGAAAGTAGTCCGCTTGAGCATAGATCATCACCACTTGACACAGTTCATGGGATGGCCATTCTTCTACCTCTGTGATGTCGGGCAAGTGATAGATGTAGTGGTGTCCTGCGGTTTCTGCATAGTCAGCTTTACTGCTTATCAGTCCTTTTGTTTGCACTCTGGAAGAACCGGATACACAAAATTTGGCAGTTAAGGGAAAATCAGACTCGTGCTGGCGATCTATTCTTATCGTCTGCTGCAGCTTAAAATTGAAAATTTCAAGGGTTAGTCCGCCTCGCAGACTGATGTGGCGTGCACTACCTTCTCCAAGGCTTTGAGGAAAGCCGTTTTCGAGTTCAAAATCTGTCCTCCGACAAATGGCCTCACCCTTTTGCTGAGCGATTTTAAGGATTTCATTGAATTCTGCTAGCGAGATCGCCATTTTGCTCTACTGACTGACCCAGACTAAATGCAAGAAATTTTCATTAGAATAATTCACAGTTACAAAACTGTAAATACTGCATTATTTGCCTGTCGTCATCGTCAAACTCGATATGGTTTGGGGCAATTAGCGGTTGAGGCGATTCACTTTGATTGCTCTGAACTTGGGGATAAAGAAGCGACCCATGCTAATGAGAGGATGAGGGCGATCGCAGCGAACCACTGGTGATAAATATGGGGTTCAATTTGAAGAAAGCAATTGTCGTTTTAGTTCTTCAAGATAAAGTTCAGCGCCGATGGAGCCAGGTAGACCGCAACATAAATAGATCGGACTGAAATAGACTCGTCCGGTTTTACTGGCATCGAGAGATTGGGCAATTGCATTCTTTTCCCAGTCCTGCTTCAGTTTTGACAGTTGTTGGTTTTCAAAGCGATCCATACTGTCGAGTTGCTTGAGATCGCTGAAATTGGACCCGAACAGCGATCGCTGATCTTGTAGGATGAATTTGTGCGATCGCGGGATCTTGTAGCGTGCGTGAGCCAAAGCGTAACGTACATACCCACCTCCAATCAAACCGCACAATTCAGCCTTAGAAATTCAAAAAAGCTGTCGCCGCAAGGTGGCGGTGGTTGCAAAAAATTACGGGTGCGATCGCGACGATACGGGCAACGTGCATACCTTCTTACTATTTGGGCCGTCGGTTATTGATCATATATATACTATGTTGAGTACAGTCTGAACCTCATTTGCCTGATCAGTCTCTGTTTAACCTTGGGTGTTGCTTAATAGCAGGATGATTTTGAATGAGTTTTCAAAGGTTGCAAGCCTTAATCCATCCCCTTAAACAGCAACGCCTAACCTTGCGAGTCCCTTTGCCATGAGTCAGTCTTCCTTCTCCCGCCGCACTAAAGTTGCCGACGCCACCCATGACGTTAACCCCGGCAACCAGTTGCCGACCGCCCATTTGTGGCGCCGCAATCTCAGGAACCGGATCCGTCGCCCACGCCGGAGCAGATCGCCCGCATGCACCAGCTCGACACTGGCATGATGCGAACGCTGAATATGCAGGCCAAGCTGGCGATCGGGGAGTCGGACGACAA
>JAKSDM010000197.1 GCA_022360135.1 Pseudanabaenales cyanobacterium
ATATGCTTGACGATGAGGATTAGCAATCTCAGGTAAACGGCTCATTGAAGATGCACTGGAAAAATGCTACGTCAATTAAGTTAGAAGCGATAACCGAAAAATTAGTCATCTTTAAGGTTCTCTTTATAAATCAGCTCTTACTAAACCGATCAATTTAACCTCACAGATTTACTAATTTTAGAAGGCAAACCGATAAAAGCAAAGGCGTTGTCCGTAGACGCCCAAAACCTAGGAAAGCTAGTCAGACCCAGCAAAGCAGTCTTGGGGTATCTAGCAACCATCTAAAAAGTATGTATAGATGGATGCAGAAAAGACGCATGCAACCTGAAAATTCCGGCCTTTATTTGTTCGGACAAGAATACTTATAAACCTAATCTAGGTTGGGACCTGTAGTTTTTGCCCTCACCCTAAATCCCTCTCCCTTGGGGAGAGGGACTTTGAATCTGACTCCCCTTCTCCCTTGGGGAGAAGGGGTTGGGGGATGAGGGTGAGAAAGATACGACAAATAGGGAAAGTCCAGGTTTCAAGTTGGACATGGTTTATTTACTGAAAAATCAGATCCTAGCCGAGAGAATCCAAACGAAATCTTAAAAAAAGAATACGTTTAATTACGTATAAATTATTTCAAATTAAGCAATATATTTAACTCAGTATTGATCAAGCAAGAACACTGAGCTCATTATGCGATTCAAACCTCTAATCACCGCTACCTTGTCCACGATGGCGACCGCCACCGTGTTAGGAATTTTGCCATCCTCGGCCAGCGCCTTCACATTGGCAAAAATGTCAGGCAGCTGGGACAATGTGGATCTTACCAATGGTCTTACTGTTGGCTCCAATGGCGTGGCGCCAAATTCCAATAACTTCGTTGAATTCTTAACAGTTGACGATGAAAGTCAGGTGCGTTGGGGCAATCCACCAGGCAGTGACAATTCTTCAGGACGTAAAAGTGGTTTGGGATTCACTGGAGAAAGCGACATTGATATAGCAGTGGGTCAGGTCTTTAATATCGGCAAGCTACGCCACTTCAACAACCCTATTTACACTCCCTTAGGAACCCAAGTCGACTTTTCCCTCAATATGGAGTTTGCTGACATTGGCTTAGAAAATCAGTCATTCGATTTTGTCTTCAATATTGACGAGACTCGTAATAATCAGAGTGTTTGTCCCTACGCCACCGATGCTGGGAAGGGCTGTTCAGATAGTATTACTTGGGAGCAGTCTATTGCTTCTAGCAATACCTTTGCCTTTGAAGGCGAAGAGTATGCTTTGGAATTGGTCGGCTTTAGCTCAACGCCCAATTCGGAAATGCTGCTACAACAATTTATCTCCCAAGAGCAAGAAACCAGTGAAGCCTATATCTTTGCTCAAATTGCTAAAGTCGATAAGCCTAACGAAGATGACCCAGAGAAAGTTCCCGAACCGTCAGCTATGGTAGGAGTTGCTTTGCTAGGGACCTATTTTGTGTCCCGCCGTTGCAAGCAACAGTCTGTGATCTAGAGAGCCGTCAATTTTGACGAAATACCGGCACAATACTCAGCTGTTTTAGGCAATCTATCGGTAATAACTGCTAAGCCGTTGAAAGTAGCCTTAATCAATTCACCTGCTATGCCACAACGGCAAAAGCTCTAACTGGAAATGTACCAAAGTTCTTGACCTTAACAGGCGTGGCATAGAACTTGAAGCCAATATCTGGTAAAGCCTGGAGATTACAAAGATGCTCAACAATGGGAATATCGGCGCCTAATAGAATCGTATGCACAGGGCGATAACCATCATCCGTATCGTCGATGTTGAGGGAATCGATACCGACTAGAGCCACCTCAGACTCTAACAGATATTGGGCAGCCTCTTTGGTCAAAAAGGGATGTCCTTCAAAATACTGGTCAGTTCTCCAGTGGACATCCCAGCCAGTATGGATCAGCACAGCCTTGCCATGCACGTCGATGTTTGAGAACACAGAGGCGTCAATCGCTCGCCCATGGCCCTCACCCACTCTGACTACAATCCCATCCAGATCAGCAATGGATGAAAGCGGTAGCTGGGAGAGATCTTTGCCGTGGACGAATCGGTGAAAAGGGGAGTCGATATAGGTGCCCGTGTTGGAGCACATATTGATTTGGCTGATCAGGAATTCTGTACCCTTGGCGTAGTAGGCATGGGAAGCTTCACGGGAGAGAAAGTCACAGAT
>JAKSDM010001826.1 GCA_022360135.1 Pseudanabaenales cyanobacterium
ATCAAAGCGTGTCATATCGACTTTTTGACCCGGATTCAAATTAAGTCGCAATTGGTGGTTCCCATCATCAAAAGTGACCATCTTTGGGGACTGCTCTGCATTCACCAATGTGCTCGGACTCGCGATTGGGACCCTTCTGAAATTCAGTTTATCAAACAAGTCGCAACTCAACTGGGGGTGGCTCTCCAGCAGGCTGAACTGTTTCTGCAGACGCAACAACAGTCAGAGAGGCTGGCCCAGACACTTAGGGAACTGCAACAAGTTCAGCTAACAATGGTTCAGGCTGAAAAACTGTCTAGTTTAGGCCGGATGGTAGCGGGAATAGCCCATGAAATCAACAACCCGATTAGTTTTATTCATGGCAATCTCTACCATATTGACGCCTACACCCAAGATCTATTTCGATTGATACACCTGTATCAAAAACACTTTTCCGCACCGCCTCAAGAAATCCAGGCCGAAATTGAAAGTGTTGATCTTAATTTTCTGGAAGCAGACGTCACTAAGCTGCTCCGGTCTATGAAAACAGGAACTGATCGGATCAGTGAAATTGTTTTATCTATGCGTCACTTCTCTCACTTGGATGGAGCCAACGTTAACGCTATCAATATTCATGAAGGCATTGATAATACGCTGACAATCTTGAATAATCGTCTCAAAGCTAGGCCAGATCGCCCAGCAATTGAGGTTGTTAAGCAATATGGCCAACTGCCGCTGGTTGATTGTTACGCAGGACAGCTCAATCAGGTGTTTATGAACCTGCTGAGCAATGCGATTGACACCCTAGAGGAGTCAATCAGCAAGCAAAAAACAGCGGCTGCAGCCCCCCCGCCGAATACTCAAAATCAACCCGCTGATGGTCCCAAAATCCAAATTCGCACGGGTCTATTAAACGACGATTGGGTGTCAATTCAGATTATGGATAATGGCCACGGTATGAATGATGACGTGCGATCGCACATTTTCGAACCCTTCTTTACGACCAAACCTGCGGGGCAAGGTACAGGACTAGGATTGGCGATTAGCTACCAGATTGTGGTGGAGAAACACAATGGAAAATTCTGGTGTGATTCTGCGCCAGGAAAAGGATCGCAGTTTGTCATAGAGGTGCCAGTGAGCCAAACTCAGTAGAGATGTATAGAGACAGAGATGTATAGAGACGCGAAATTTTGCATCTCTACACCAAATCGCCTCGCATCACCGTGACGGCTTGACCACTGATATACACCCGGTCACCCTGATGGCGCACGCGTAAGACACCGCCACGGGCAGAGGCTTGGTAGGCTGAAAAGTCATCTTTACCGAGGCGATCGCGCCAGAAGGGCGCCAGGCAGCAATGGGCGGCTCCGGTCACAGGGTCTTCATCAATACCAAAGCCCGGGCCAAAAAACCGAGACACGAAATCAAACGGTGAATCCTGGTCAGCCAGACTGGTGACAATGACTGCAGCGAGGGAAAGCGCCCTGAGTTGCGAGAAGTTGGGTTTCATCCGTCGGACTAAATCTTCAGAGTCTACTTCCACCAGGTAACCCAGAGAATTTTTCATCACTGTTTTCAGGGGAACGCCTAGCGCTTGACTGAGTTCTGGATGGGAAGACATCAGCTCAGAATGATTGATCGGGAAATCGAGTTGAATCCAGTCCCCCTGCTTTTGACCAATCAGGAGTCCGCTTTTGGTGTGGAACCGAGCATCGGCGTCGGCCGACAGATGGCCCTCTGACCAGAGGACATGAGCGCTGGCCAAGGTAGCGTGACCACACAGCGGCACTTCTACTGTGGGGGTAAACCAGCGGAGGCTAAATCCATCCTCTAAGGGATACAGGAAAGCAGTTTCTGAAAGGTTCATTTCCATTGCAATGGCTTGCATCCAATGCTCATCTGCAGGAGCGGGCAGCACACACACCGCTGCAGGATTACCTGCGAAAGGTTTATCGGTAAACGCGTCAACTTGAATGATTGAGAGTCCCATGAGTTTATTGCTGGGTTGTATTGGAACAATGAAGATTTTGGATTTTGGATTTTAGATTTTGAATTGGGGTAAGGTCGATTCCTGGGGCCAAGCCAACAAATCGTTACAATATTCCTTGATATCCTTCCCCGTCAATAGCCGCCCGCAACCTAACTTTTGCTGAGTACCCACCTTAGTGAAGTCATCACTTACCTCACTACCTTATTTTGAAAAAGCGGATTTTCAATCATCCAATTCCTGGTCAGACGAGTCTTCCATACTTGCAGATCCGCCTGCGTCTAGATGCAGGCGCCGCCGCACTTGTTGCTCAATCGTCTGGGCAAATTCTGGATCTTCCTTGAGTCGTTGGATGGTGTTATCGCGGCCCTGGACAATGTTGTCGCCCTCATAGCTATACCAGGCCCCCCGGCGAGTCACGACACCCATCTCTTCCGCTACGTCCAATAAGCATCCTAAGCGAGAAATCCCCTGGCCAAAAATGACATCAAACTCGGCAATGCGAAACGGCGG
>JAKSDM010001066.1 GCA_022360135.1 Pseudanabaenales cyanobacterium
CACCAAGCGTTTCGAAGATAGCTACACCCACAAGAAACAGTCCGGCGGCTCCGGTCAATACGGTAAGATCGACTATGTGATTGAACCGGGTGAACCGGGCAGCGGCTTCCAGTTTGAGTCCAAGGTGACCGGCGGCAACGTACCGAGGGAATTCTGGCCAGCGGTTCAAAAGGGATTTGAGACCAGTATTGAGAAGGGGGTGTTAGCGGGCTTCCCTTGCGTAGACATGAAAGTTACTCTGATGGACGGCGCCTACCACGCAGTTGACTCATCTGCGATCGCCTTTGAGATCGCCGCCAAGGCCGCCTATCGGCAATCGATTCCCAAGGCTAAACCGCAACTGTTGGAGCCGATCATGCAAGTAGATGTATTCACACCGGATGATTACGTCGGTGATGTAATCGGCGATCTTAACCGTCGCCGGGGCATGATTAAGTCTCAAGAGGCTGGCGCCACTGGCGCTCGCATCAAGACGGATGTGCCGCTGAGCGAAATGTTCGGCTACATCGGCGACCTGCGCACCATGACGTCGGGCCGGGGGCAGTTTTCCATGTCTTTCTCTCACTATGCGCCCTGCCCAGCCAATGTGGCAGAGGAAGTGATTAAGGAGGTCAAAGAGCGGCAGGCGGCCTCGTAACCTTGACCCTGGCACGTACCGTCAGAGCCAAATCGACAGTGCGGTTTCAAGCCAATCTGCATATCCGACAAGAGAATATCACTACGGTTCCTGATCGGTAATATATCGGTCAGGAACCTGACTTTTCAAAGCATCTCAGAGTTTCGCTAGCATGAATAAATCAGGTAGTGGTTATACCAATGTCTACGGCTGTCACTAAGACCATTAAATCCCTGAATCAAGCAGAGTCAATGTTTGATCTGCGTCGAGCGCTGTCCTCTGAATTTTTCCCCGAATGGCGGACCAACCTACCGACTTTAACGCCTGGTGAGGAAGCCTCCCTCGATCGCATCAAAACCAGCTATCTACACAATAGTGCGGAGGGTCCCTTAAGCGAGAGCACTATTAACCTATTACTGATATCTCCTTTACTCTACCTTAGCGGGCTTTGCGATCCTCCCTTCAAGTTGCGGGGGGAAGCCCCGGTTGAAATTGCTGTTGAAGAAGCCGGACAGATCTTGAGTGGACGTATTGATGCTCTACTTCTGCAAGAACGTCTCTGGTTGGTTTTAACGGAATCTAAACAGACTAAGCTGTCATTTTCGGTGGCGATTCCCCAGGCATTGACCTATATGATGGGAAGTCCTAACGAACAAGAACCCCTGTTTGGGCTGGTGACGAATGGAGATGGCTTTTTATTTATCAAGTTAGTCAGACAGCCTCAACCTGTGTATGGGTTGTCGGACGATTTTTCGTTATTTCGACAGTCCCAAAATGAGTTGTATTCAGTGCTCAAGATTCTCAAACATATTGGGCAATTAGTCACCTATTCATGATTTTCTTTGGATTGAGAACTGACCGGCGTTCAATGGCGAGAAATTTATCGATCTAGCCATAGATCCGCCTGCCGATATAGTCAATGCAATTGAGAACCTCTAAAGCAGCTCGCTCTCGAAGCTGTTGTCGACGATTCGCCGAGATAGGTAAGATTGAGCATAGTATGACCTTGCAGAATCTAGGTGAAGGATAGAACTGTAAAGAGGAATAAACCCTGATGATTTCAGTTGCGCCCATCAGACAAGCATTGCCAGACGGTTCTGTCGCTACTATTCCGGCAACCTGGGCTGAGTATGAAGAGTATGCCAGGTCACGGGGCGATCGCAGCATTCCTCGCTTCAAGTACGCCAACGGACTTTTACATCTAAAAATGCCAACCTTTGAGCATGGTCAGCTCGATGCAATTGTCGCCGATTTAATTGTTTGGATTCTGAATCAGCAGTTGCGTGACTACACTCGGACAACGCCAGTAACGCTTAAAGTCCCTAAACAGGCAGGTATCGAGCCCGATCATTGCTTTTGGATTGAGCACTGGCGGGCAGTTAACGGCAAGAAACGTATCGATCTAGCTACCGATCCGCCTCCTGACATTGTCATCGAGGTGGATGTTACAAACTTCACTCAGGTGGATGATTATCAACCCTTTAAGGTTCCTGAAGTCTGGCTGATTCGGGCAGATCGGTTGGAAATCTTCTCGTTGGCGCCTAATCGCTATGTTCTGACGGACACCAGTAGATTCTTTCCTGATATTGCCGTGCAGCAAGTCTATGGCAGCATTTTGGGGGCGATCGCAGAGGGAGCCAGTCTGCCAAGAGCGATCCGGCAAGCAACACCAGACTATTTAAACGATGGCCAAAGAGATTAACAACGGACGCTGATCAGAGTTTTGTTAAATCGTTGGCGGCGCAAGCAGCACACTAGA
>JAKSDM010000296.1 GCA_022360135.1 Pseudanabaenales cyanobacterium
AATCAGCTAGAACGGCAATATGGCGCTATTCCCCCCAACGGCGCCGTGATTCGCATGACTCAGTACAGAACTGGGGGAGGGCAACGGGGCAACGTGCAGGCTCAAGCGCTGACGGTGCTGAAATCCGCTGTGCCCTACGTCGCCACAGTCATTAATCATGTTCCAGCTCGCCATGGGGCCGAAGCAGAATCCTTGGAGCAGGCGGCGATTCGGGTCCCCCAAATGCTGCGCACCCGCAACCGAGCAGTTACCCCAGAAGACTTTGAAAGTCTGGCTCTGCAGGGAGGTCAAGGGGCGATCGCCCGGGCCCGCTGCCTTCCCCCTGAGCGGCCAGGGGTTGTCCAACTGATGCTGATTCCCCAAGTTGACCTTGACTTAATCCAGCAGGGTCAAGGGCTCGCTCCAGACCTGTTTGCGTTAACCCCAACCCTCCAGCAGCGAGTCGTTTCGTTTTTAGATCGGCGGCGGCTCCTGGGCGTCCAGATCCAGTGTCGAGAACCTGACTATGTGGGGGTGATCGTACAAGCTGAAGTCGCGTTAGATCCGGCTTGGCGCGAGCCCAACTCTCAGGCTCAGGTCAGGACTCGATTACAGACCATGCTCTATCACTTTCTGAACCCCGTTACCGGCGGGCGGGCTCAGCAGGGGTGGCCGATTGGCCAACCGCTCTACCAGTCCGATATTGTTTCGCTGCTCCAAGGTAGTCCTGGGATCCGTTATCTGGGCGCTGTTCAGCTGGTCAAATTGCAAAAACAGGGCGATCGCTGGCTACGCCTCCCCCCTCCGTCACCTAGCATCAATCCTGGTCCCCACGGCGTGATCTGCTCTTGGCGCGACCCAGAGATGAACTCCGGCCATACCATCAGCGTTTTCGTTGATGGCTAAGGATTAGCCAAAATCCAAGACCCAAAATCCAAACCTCTCACTGGGAGCTAGTTTTAATTTTTAATTTAATCTTCATTCCTCAGGTTCATGGTTCAGTCCCTCTCTTCTCCCTCCCTTTCCCTTGACATCGTGCCGATGCGCCCGCCAGAAGTCAGTTTGACCTACAAGGCGGCATTTTCTGCGGCCTCAGATGATATAGCGGCAAGGGCGTCAGAGGAAGCCAGCTTACTATTAATTCCGGGAGAAACCAGCGAGTTGCTGTTACGGCTGAAAAACCAGACCGATCAACCCCTGCAACTGACTGTCCATATCAGTGGCGAGATTCCGCCGGAGTGGCGCTTAACCTCGTTGGAGACCTATGAGTCGCCCCCCCGAGCCCGGCAAGAAATTGCGATCGCCTTCCAGGCTCCAGCTGATTTTTTTGAAACCCTGACCGATACCGGGCCGGGGGAACGGCGACCGCTCAACTATTCGGGGCGAATAGATGTATACAGTTACAGCCTGACAGGAGACATAGAGGGGGTTGCCTCTGACCTGGTGACTCTAGTGGTGCGTCCGCCCAGCCCTTACGTATCACTACTGCCCCAGGTGTATCAAGAAATTGATTTGGTGGGACGGTTGTTGGCGATCGTGGAACGCGCCTTTAGCCCCGATGTCGAAACTTGGTTCAGCTTGTGGGCCTATTTGGATCCTTTATTGACGCCCCAAGCTTTACTGCCGTTTTTGGCTCATTGGGTCGGCTGGCGTAACCTGCCGCCACTCACTTGGGAGCAGCAGCGACGGCTGATTTCCCATGCCATTGAGTTGTACACCTGGCGGGGGACGGTCTATGGCCTGCGCTTGTATTTGCATCTAGTTACAGGTCTGCCCCTAGATGATGAGGACACCCCAGCCCTAGAGCAGCATATCAGCATTGTGGAGCCGTTCCGCCAAGGGGCTATTTTCGGCCTTTCAGAGTTTAGTGAAACCACTGTTTTCGGGGACGGAAAGGCATTCCATTTTGTGGTGCTGCTGCGACTTCCGGATGGTTTTGAAGTCGACAAAACCCTGGTCCACGCCATTATTGACCAGGAGCGGCCAGCGTTTTGCACCTACGAGTTGTATATCATCCCAATGCTATGAGTACTGCCCCCCTCACGCCTCCCATGCCAGAGGTAGAACCGCTCCAGCTATTCTACGTCACCAACGGGTTGATGCTGACGGCCGATCGCTGGTGGCGAGCCCATCGCTACTATCAACATCGGCAAAATCTACACTACCAGTCATTGCACCAACCTGGGATTGTCTGTGGGTTAGGCGTACGGGTTGTCCCAGCGCCAGAAACGACCCCCTCGGAATTGCGCGATCGTCGCTGGATTGAAATTCAGCCAGGCATTGCCATCGATCTGGTGGGCAACCCCCTTGTGGTGGATGAACCGATTGTGTTTCGCATCACTTCTGAGGTGATTGATTGGCCCATCACCGTCTATGTGGTGTTGGCCTATGTTGATCCCAAGGCCAAGCAATGGTCGGGCATGCCTGCTGAAGTCGTCAAGGAGGAATTTCGGATCAACGAGCGGACGACGCCGCCGAGCCCAGAAGAGGTCGAATTATGTCGGATACAACTCACGAGCAATGCGGATCCGTTGGAGGATGCCGCCAATGTGTTCAATCCGATTCCCCAAGCGCTTGATTTGCGCTATCGCCAACAGGTTCGGGCGCGATCGCAACAGCCAGTTCAGGTGGGGCTGATCAGCCAGCAGCCGGATCCTCCCTTGCGCGGTCGTTTGACTGCGTTGCTACAAGCTGTGGGCGGCCTCTATCCGCCCCTGGCGGGGCCGACGACCGTCAAAACAATTTCCTTGGCGAGGAATCTGACTCATGAGGTTGCTAGCGGTGCGGCGGCCGAAGCCGAAGCCGAAGCTGAAGCCGAAGCCGAAGCCGAAACCAATCTATCGGAGGTTGCTTTGCTAGTTTTGCCCTATGCCGAGGCGATCGGCTTGACTGAAGCCGAAATTGAACGCTTGCAAACCTACATTACCCGTGGCAGCGCCCTGTTGATCGAATATGCAGACGAGTCAGACGACCTGCTGCATCTCAGCAAACTGCAAGTCGTCAAAGCGGAATTGCAGGCTGCTTTGGCCGATCTCCAAGAGGTGGAGTCAGGATCAGACTTCGACCGGATGAGCCAGTCCTTGATGGCCGAGAGGATAGCCTGTGAAGCGGCTATCCAAGAGCAGCTTCATGCGATTGTGCGACCGATTCGGCAGTTGGCCCAAACCCTCAGGGGCTTGGGAGAAACCCTCAGCCAGCCGTCGCCTGATCAGGCTTTGTTGTCAGCCCTTACTCATACGCCCTTCCTATTTGACCAACTCCCCCACCTTCCCACTGGACCGGTTCATCTGATGGCTTGGGAAGGCGTAGTGCTTGTGGTGGGTCCGCTTTCCGCCGCCTGGACCAGCCAACAATTTGAGCAGCCTCTGCCCCGCTCCACTATTCGCAGCGCCCAGGAACTCGGTATCAATATTCTGTATCAAGCGAGCCTGCGGCATCAGATGGTGCAGGCTCAACAACCGACTGTGAGCCTGACAACAGCAGGCGAAGGGGATGCGCGACCGGCAGAAACATAACTAGTTGGGACGTTGAAATGTTTGATGCGCGACGATTTCTAACGATTTGGCGATAGCGGTGAAGGAGCAGTAGTAGGGAGGAGTCCTGATGGTGGTTAGTGTGATTCAAAGTCAAATCTCGACAGCCGACCTTACC
>JAKSDM010000773.1 GCA_022360135.1 Pseudanabaenales cyanobacterium
ACTCATAAGTACAATCCTCAATGACTGGACTTCTGAGTAAGCCTGATTCTTACGATGCTTTTAACAAGACATGTCATGAACGCTGCCGTTAGAACGTCCCCACCTACCGTTCAAAACAAGTTGCAATCTGCTAAAAAAAAGTTACAATCCTGGATTCGCAGTCGCCATGTGATTGGTTCAGGGAACTTTTTTGTGTTTGAAACCGTTGATTATTCAGCCCTTGAGCGATTTACCGAGTGTATTACGGTGCTAGGGGGAGCTGTCATCTCTGTGGACTTAATTGGCAAGATTTGGATGGGTGATCATCGTCAAGTCATTCTTTACCAAGCCAAAGCCAGTTTGCATACGCCCCACCATGACTTAAGAGACTATTGGATTAAATATGGCAGTTTTCGGACGAGATTTGCTTAACCCCCTTGATCCACTGTCCATCTTTTGATGGGGCTAGGTGGTTTACCCTGAGAATATGCTGAATCTCGCGCTCAACTTAATCATCAACCTAAATGTTGGAGAACCCTTATGTCGATTCCTCTGTTAGAGTACGCGTCCTTATCTCAAAATTCTCGAGTTAAGGGGTTTGAGGGGCCGGCCGATGGGCAGCCCATGATTTACAACACCGAGAACCTGCTAACGGAATCTGAGATGGATATGTTGATCATGGCGGCCTATCGCCAGATCTGTAACGAGCAACAGATGTTGGTCAGCTATCGCCAACGATTTCTGGAGTCTCAGTTAAGGGCGGGTCAAATCTCCGTCAAAGATTTTATTCGGGGATTGGCGCTGTCCGATAACTTTCGCCGCCTCACCTACGACAGTAACAATAACTATCGGTTTGTCCAGATTTGCATTCAACGAATTCTGGGCCGCGATGTCTATGGCGAGCGCGAAAAACTTGCCTGGTCAATTGTGCTGGCGACGAAAGGGCTGAAAGGCTTTATCGATGATTTGCTAAACAGTGAAGAATATCTCACCAACTTTGGCGAAAACACGGTGCCTTACCAGCGGCGACGGAAATTACCCCATTGGGCTGAGGGCGAGGTGACCTTTGAGCATATGGCGCGCTATGGCGTCGATTATCGAGATCAACTTCCTATCACTGATTTGCGGAAGGTTGGAGTTAGAAAACATCCAAACGCTAAGATTTTGGAACGGATCTGGCTGGGTATGATCGGCACTGGTCTGACCATCATTATGTTGGCGGTTCTGGCCGGTTTGTTGGGTTTCTAAAGGTTGAGCTGACTCAAAGGCTGGGTTGCCACTGAAGTCGGTATGTTTAGACCCTCACCCTAAACCCCTCTCCCTTAGGGAGAGGGACTTTGAATCCGGTTCTCCTTCTCCTTAGAGAGAAAAGGTTGGAAATGAGGGGTTCAAGTTGGACAGGCTTTATTATCTCGATGCTGAATACTGGATTCTGACTTCTGTAGGGCTCTGACCTTCTTAAGAGAGTATTCTATCCTCAGAGAGGATTTCCTGCTTAGGGAGCCGCAGCTCAATCACATCCCACCCACTGACTTCCACTGGAACTTGAGTTGTATGCTAATCCCTTGGAGCCCAGAGTTAGTGTATTTTAAGGCTATTGGCAATGGAGAAAACTCTTTTTCGAATTAAATCATCTCAGCAACTTTGCTTTGACAATGGAGGGTTCATTTCGCAAAGTGGTTTCTTTTTTCGTCGGGTAGAAGTCGTTGACGCCAAAAACTTCCAACCGACAGGAGAACGGCGCTTTGTAGCGCTTGATAATTTAGAAATGTTTGATCAAGAGGTAAAGCGCTTACAGAATGAGATGCTTGGGATTTCCATGCTAGAAGGCCAAACCGATCCACAAGGCGGACTTGACGGCCTATAGCTGATCTTAATCAATCCCTATCGTGAGTGTGACAAGTTTAATCCTCATCGACTTTGGCGGCGGCTTTCTGTTCCTGCTTGCTGCTTACTGGTATTACAACCAGAGAAGGGCTCGACGACGGCGAAATGAAGTCATGATGGGGCGTCAAACCGATCGCGAACGATTGGTGATTCAGATTGCTCAACATATTCGGCAATCTCTGGATATCGATCAGGTATTAGCGACCACGGTAGAAGAGGTACAACGCTTTCTGCAAGCTGATCGCGTCCTGATCTATCGTTTGGGGGACGATGGAACAGGCTGCGCCATTCACGAAACCGTCTTACCGCCTTACCCTAATATCTTAGGGCAAACCTTTCCAGAAGAAGTCTTCCCCAAGGAGTATCATCGGGCCTACTCTCTGGGGAAAATCTGCGCTGTCAACAATATTGAACAGGCGAAAATTGAGTCTTGTCTAGCGGACTTTGTTAAGCAGTTTGGGGTGAAGGCGAAACTGGTGGCGCCGATTATCCAGGAGGATCGAGAGAGGGAGTCCGAAAACTGTCAAGAGGCGCCGTCCTCTGCGCCCTATCTTTGGGGATTATTGATTGCCCATCAATGCTGTTCACCTCGCCAGTGGGAAACCTGGGAAGTGGAGTTGATGCAGTACCTGGCCACACAAGTGGCGATCGCCATTCAACAATCCGAACTCTATACCCAACTCCAACAACTTAACACCCAACTCGAACTGCGGGTTCAACAACGTACGGCGGAATTAGCCGCCGCCAATGCCGCCCTAAGGGCGGAAATTACTGAGCGTCAGCGTACCGAAACCGCCTTGCGCCACAGCAATGACACCCTGAAAGCGCTGATTACGGCGTCGCCACGGGCCATTGTGATGTTAGATCTAGAGGGTAAGGTCAAGATCTGGAACCCTGCCGCTGAGCAGATGTTTGGTTGGACCGAAGCGGAAGTCATCAATCAACCCAGTCCGATTGGATTGGACAACCAGCTAGCGGACTATCCCACTCTTCAAACCAGCATTTTGCAGGGTCAAACCTATTCACGATTGGAATTTCGTCTACAGAAGAAAGATGAGACTCCCATCGATATCATTTTTTCCGCCGCTCCGCTGTCCGATAGTGATGGACAACGGAGCGGCGTTGTCGCAGTGATTGCTGACATTACTGCCCAAAAACGGCAGGCGGAGCAGGTGCGCCTGCTGCAATCTGTTGTCGTCAATACGAATGATGCGGTAATCATTACGGAAGCGGAACCGATTGATAAACCAGGCCCCCGGATCATTTATGTGAATAAAGCCTTTACCCAGATCACAGGTTATCAGCCGGAGGAGGTGTTAGGTAAAACTCCTCGGATTTTGCAGGGACCCAAAACCGATCAGGCAGAACTGCATAAGGTTCGGACAGCGCTCTCTAATTGGCAGGCCGTGACCGTTGAAGTAGTTAACTATCGCAAAGATGGCTCGGAATTTTGGAATGAGTTCAGTCTAGTTCCCGTCGCCGATACCCAGGGTTGGTATACCCACTGGATTGCCGTACAGCGCGATACGACCGGACGAAAGCAAGTAGAACAGGCGCTCCGTCAAAGTGAAGAGCGCTTTCGATCGCTGATCGAAAATGCCCTAGATATCATTATGATTCTCGATCCGGATGGCGCCATTGGCTACGTCAGTCCCTCGGTGGAAAAAGTTTTAGGCTATGCCGAGACAGATCTGGTGGGCGCGAACGTGATTGAATTCATTCACCCGGATGACTGGATAACGACCCGCGATCGCCTCACCAATATTATGCAAGATCCAGAACTGATGCGCCCCATCGAGTTTCGCTATCGCCATTGCGATAGCTCTTGGCGGATCTTGGAAGCGATCAGTCAGCCATTTGTGGAGAGCGCCACAACCTGTCGTGTTATGGTGAACGCCCGCGACATTACAGAGCGAAAGCGACTCGATGAAATTCGATTGGCGCTGGCCCGAGAAAAAGAACTCAACGCCCTTAAAACCCGCTTCTTCTCAATGGTGTCCCACGAGTTTCGCACCCCTCTCAGCACCGCACTGGCAGCGGCTCAAGTGCTAGAAAATTCTCAAGATGAATGGGACGATACTGCAAAACGATTGCGGAACCTGCAACGGATTCAAGATTCGGTGAGAAATATGGTGCAATTACTAGATGACATTTTGACTATCAATCGCGCCGAAACTGGGAGACTTGCATTTAATCCAAAACTGCTCAATCTGGAACGATATTGTCATCATTTCATTGAGGAAATGCGGCTGAATGCAGAGGCTCAACACACCCTCGCTTTTGCTTGCCAGGGACCCGCTATTCCAGTTTACCTGGATGAAAAGTTATTGCGCTCTATTCTGTCTAATTTGTTGTCAAACGCCATCAAGTATTCCCCCCAGGGGGGTAATATTCAGCTGACTCTGGAGTTTCACGCAAAGACTGTGGAAATTAGCGTGCAAGATGAAGGAATTGGCATTTCTCCAGAGGATCAAAAGTGTTTGTTTGAACCCTTCCATCGAGGCAAGAATGTCCGCAGCATTCCCGGTACTGGCTTGGGGCTAGTCGTGGTCAAAAAATGTGTGGACTTACATCAAGGGACTATTCACATCGCCAGTGAGGTTGGCAAGAGCACGACCTGTTTAGTCACCCTGCCATTGTCAGAAGCACCTTTGTGAGGATATTATGGGCTACCTTAAAACAGTCGGTATTTGAGCCGAGTTGACTCAACTTGTGAGTACGGCGGGTTCCAGTTCAACATAACTAAACACCTGAGGTAAGCCACTGGTTTTACCAGTGCGACTTGAAAAGCATAGAGTTTTTCGATCTGCCTTGCTCTCCAAAGGCATCGTCCCAAAATGTGCGATCGCCCCTGAAGATAGGATACAGCCCTAACCCTATGATTTTCCGCATATTTCTCGGTTCCGGTTTGTGATCAACGTAAGCCGGGACGTACTGACGGGGCAAGAATTCAGGAGTCAGGAGTCAGAATCCAGGTCCTAAATGAATTCAGAATTCAGAATTCTCTATTCTGTATTTCTTCTCGACTGGATTGTCCCGCTTTAAGTTGGCGCCCCAGAATGCTATGACACGTCTACGGGAGAGTCTGGGTTTTGCTGTTTTTGGGTTCGGCGTTCCCCAAAAACGACCCAAGCAATTCCCGTAATCAACCCATAGCCTGCCCAGGCGAACCCATTGACCAGAGAGCAAACTTTTGCTACGAAACTCCAAAGTAAAAAGCCCTTCAAACACTACGAGGTCATTCGGATTGGATCTTTAGTGTAGGTTTTTCACCGGATGGACAAACGCTTGCGTCAGCCAGTGATGATGGAACGGTAAAACTGTGGGATCTAGAAGGGAATG
>JAKSDM010000569.1 GCA_022360135.1 Pseudanabaenales cyanobacterium
ACCAGGAATAGGCAATAAGTTGAGAAACCAGTTTGGTTTGCGCCAGAAACCGATCCGTAAATTGCGCGCCAGAATCCTCAGCATCAAGATCATCTTTTTGTAAAATCCAGTCCATTGATTGGATTAGATTGGAAGTGATGACCATAATTTACAACCTCCAAAAATTGACTATCTTTAACAATGCAAAACCTACTTAGAATTCGTAGTTGGTATAATAGGTTGGGTTGAGGGACGAAACCCAACAAGCCAAACCTTCAACCGCAGAAGGGGCAAACTGCTTAAATTCCGGTTCCAGATACTCAGCCCACATCCCAGCAGGCTCAATCACATGGGCATCAGCATCAATAATCGAATATCCCTTTAGCGCCATCGGTAATTAATCTCACTCAGAGAACAATTCACACGAATCAAACCCAACATCTATGGCTAGATGTTAAGCGGCCATCAGGCTCTCTTTATTTTTTAGTTGTATAGAAATACTTGCAATACGTTATCTCGATTCACATCCTATAGCGACTAGGCGCTGAGCATTCCAATCTCACAAAACTCATAATAAAACTTATAGTGAACCGTTTCACAATAGCACCACTGAACGGTTGATTATCCCCGTCTACAGTCAACCCCTCACCCCCTGGCCACTCTGGGAGACAACCGTGTATACACAAGTCGGTGAGTCAGCTACGGCCTGAAAGCCCGCATCCCCCAACCCCTTCTCCCCGGAGCCAAAAGGAGCCAGACTCAAAGGCGCCGTAACGCACCGTTATTCAAATGACTATAGTTCGCTCGTACTCCACCCGACTTAATCGATCCAGCTAGTTCTGGGGGGGAAATTGTCTCTCGATTCAGCAAATCTTCATAGCGATTTAGAGAAAATATGCCATCCTCAAAACCTGTTCTCAGAAGCCCGGATTAAGAGTATCGTCCTTTGTATAGCTGTTGTGACCGGACTACCGCTAATCGTCAGAATTTCCCTCGAATCAGACGCAATGCCCCAACTGCCAGACCCGATCACTGAAAACAAGTTTCCAGACTGCATAGCCATGAATCTGCACCTTAAAGCAGATTCCCAACCAAAGCAGTTATTCTCTTTCCTTAAGCGGATCAATTCCAGCTCTGCCCGCTCCACCCCCCAGGAGCTTGACGTCAGCCTATCCGTTGATTTCAGCAGTGAACAACAGATTTATGTCCCTGGCGGCAAACACTTAGGATTTCGTGGGGGTAAAGTCAACTTCGGCGTCAGACAAGGCAGGCTCCAACTTGAACTCAAAAATTGCCAGCTGCATTTGGACGAAATCGCCCTGGATCAATCATTCAAAATCTTGATGGAGATCGAAACTCAGCCAGCGGCGGATCCGAAGGGCCAAAACGGCGGGTCAACCGGGGGAGAAATCGGTGGAAAAGCCATCGAGAATATAATCAGCGACCCCCTCCAAGCCCCCAAACAGGAGTCAGAGGAAGCGCCTGCGAGGATTTTTATCTTTAAAGCGAAAGGAAACGGACCGCTCTTAGGAAGGGCATTAACAGAGACTAAGCTGGGCAAGCTGCAATTCATGGATCTGCCCTGTGATATTAAGGCGACTTTTAGGGTGCGGGGCGAAGATATCCGTTTGACTTGGAGCAAAGTTGGACCCAGCCAAGATTTGAGCCGCAATAAAATCGCCATTATCGAGAGGGCTTTGGCGCTCCACTATATTAAGCCTCAATTAGAATCGGGTTCACTGAGTGAGGTAAATTGGCAATATGGCTGATGCAGCCTCCTTTGAAAAGTTGGAATTCGCCATTAAACAAGTCCTTAACACAGAGAGCGCTAACTTTTTTGAACTCGCCGATATGCTCGCTCTAGATCCCTTAACTGACTTTGTTGGAGCGGACCTCAGTCGGACTGATTTAAGTCAAGGAGTGCTTCCCCAAGCCTGTTTTACTGAAACAGATCTGAGGGAGGCTAACCTTAGCGCCATGGATCTGAGGGAGGCTGATCTCAGTCAGGCTATTCTCAGGGGAGCCGACCTCAGCCGCACCCGCCTCAATCGGGCTTACTTGATCGGAGTTGACCTCAGTCAGGCGAACCTGAGCAAGGCTCATCTCGGTCGGACTGACCTCAGCGCCGCCAACTTAAATCAGGCGAACCTGAGTCGGGCCGACCTGAGTGCAGCTAGCCTGATCGGGGCGAACCTGCGGGGGGCGGTTCTGAAAATGGCGAAGCTCAGCCGAGTTAAGCTAATCGGGGCTGATCTCAGTCAGGCGATCCTGAGTCAGGCAAACCTCAGCGAAGTAAACCTCAGTCAGGCGATCCTAAGGCAAGCTGACCTCAGCAACGCCAACCTCAGCAACGCCAACCTCAGCGGCGCTAATCTCAGTCGGGTTAACCTCAGCGGCGCCAACCTTAGCGCCGCTAATCTCAGCGCCGCTAATCTCAGCGGCGCCAACCTCAGCGGCGCTGCCCTTAACGGCGCCAACCTCAGCCAGGTAAACCTGAGTAGCGCTGACCTGAATAACGCTATCCTGAATGGGTCTATCCTCAGCCAGGTTGTTCTCAACCGGGCTCACCTTAGCAGGGCGGTTCTCGGCAAAGCCAGCCTTAGCGGCGTCGCCCTCAGTCAGGCGGACCTCAGCGAGGCGGACCTCAGTAAGGCGAATCTGCGACAGGCTCACCTCAGCGAAGCCGACCTCAGCGAAGCCGACCTCAGCGAAGCGGATCTGCGGGAGGCTCGCCTGGGCAGGGCCAACCTCAGTCGGATCAACCTCAGCGGCGCTAATCTCGGCAAAGCGAATCTGAGTAGTGCTAATCTCAGCGGCGCTTACCTGAATGGGGCGGTGCTCAGCGGCGCTTTCCTGGGCAGGGCGAATCTGATTGGGGCGAATCTGATTGGAGCGAATCTGATCGGGGCCAACCTCAGTGGGGCAAATTTGATCGGGGCGGTTCTGAGTCAAGCCAACCTGATTGGGGCGGACTGCAGCCGGGCGGACCTTAGTGAGGCGGTTCTGATCGAAGCGGACATGCGGGAGACTCGCCTTAGTCAGGCGGATCTCACCGGGGCGGTTTTGATTGGCGCTTTTCTCAGCAGGGCCCGCCTGAATAGAGTTAACTTTAGTGAAGCTATCGTTGAACAAGCCAGATTTAGCAACAATGCGGGACTGATGGAGAGCGACAAAGCCGACTTACAAGAACGAGGCGCAATCTTTGAAGAGCCCCCCCCCTCGATTTCAGATATCCCGCATTTCGTAAAGCGATAAAAGGGGATTGCCCACAACTTTCTTGAGGGCGCTTAACCGCCGTTTCAACCACAACTCCTTGCCGCGACCGTAATAAATGAGGGCGGCGTCACACTGTTTTAGACCGTCATCGACAAAACTTGTTAAACCGAGGGATGAACGGGTTCATGGTATTCCCTCAATCGCCCTCACCCTAAATCCCTCTCCCTAAGGGCTACGGTGTACACAGATCTCGAAATTGGTTGTGAGAAGTTGCTTGATCCCCCTAAATCCCCCTTACAAAAGATGCTGCTGGCGAATTATTTCGTAACCTAGTGAGAACGGCTGAAGGCCCCCTAAATCCCCCTTACAAAAGATGCTGCTGGCGAATTATTTCGTAACCTAGTG
>JAKSDM010001756.1 GCA_022360135.1 Pseudanabaenales cyanobacterium
ATGGTAGGGTGAGTCAGAATACTGTTCAGTTAAGGATCCCCCTGAGTCCTCCTGCAAAAGATGCGGCTGGCGAATTATTGCGTAACAATGTGAGGACGGCTAACGACCCCCTAAATCCCCCAACTTTGGGGGACTTTGAGGATCTGCCCCCCCAGAATGATACTGCTGGCGAATTATTTCGTAACATTGTGAGCACGACCGAAGGTCCCCTAAATTCCCCAATTCTTGGGGAATTTGAGGATATGCTCCCCCAGAATTGGGGGCTGGAGGGCCTCAAAGACCCCTCACTTCGGCGCCAATATTTCCAAGTGTTAAATTAGCCAGCAACATCCTCCCCAAGGGAGAAGGGGAGCCAAATTCAAAGTCCCTCTCCTTCGGGGAGAGGGATTTAGGGTGAGGGCCAAAGCTACAGTTCCCAACATGGATTTGGTTTAGATATATGCGCCGTTTCAAATTGTACGCCAGATTTATCAATCTCAGAATTATCCTGGTCCGCTCATTCCCAATTGAATCCACCAACTTAACCCCCATGGCAATTCTGTATTTTGCTCGGTATTAGGGGTCCCGCTTCAAGTCGGCAGCCTTGATTGATAACTGTTCCCTAAAGAACAGCCGATATAGCTCGCAACTGGGTATGGCTCGATTTCCTTTAAGTGCAACCAAACCGATGCTCTCGAGCCGATAAGCGGTAATGGGCTCCAATTCGACGCTGTTCTCAGCCGTCACCACCTGTTTGAGAGCGGCGATTAGATTCGGATGGGGCTGCAAGGCGGCTAAATGCTGGCGTAAATGGTCACCGTATATGCCCGTTTGAGTGGGGGCTTCCTGCAGTAACTGTTCTAAACCCACATGCTTTTGACTTAGATGGTAGAGGGCAAGCCGAATTAACCCTGGGCTGCAGCCCACCATCCGTAAGAGAGGCGTCAGCGCTTCTTTACCTGACTTCCCAGCCGCCCAGTCCAAACTATGACGCTTGGCCAAGTCTTGAACTTGGGCATGAGTGAACTTTGGCAACTTAATGGATAGCCCAATATTAAATGGGGATTGGTTTAGTTTCAGAGGGACGTAGATATCCGTGGCGTGAACAATCACCCAGCGCACCTTTTGCCAGATTTCAAGTTCTTTGCCATCCTCATGCCAGGACCGCAGCAGCGGCAGAAAATCACTGGAGATTTCTGGATGCTCGAAAACCTGGTTAACTTCGTCGAGTGCGATCACCAGGGGAGCCGCTATCTGATTCAGCAAATATTCCTCAAAGTAGGCCGTAGTGCTAATCTTGCTGCCAATGTCAGTATTCCAATAGTCATCCAAACAAGGAGGGACCTGAAGCTGACGACTAATATTGGCGCAAAACCAGCGTAAGAATCGATTTAGGTCTTCAAATACCTGGCGGTCTGCCCGGTGCAAGCTCAGGGTTACAGTGCGGAAGTCTTGTCCCTTGGCATGGGCCAGTATTCTCCGCAGGAGGGAGGTTTTTCCCATTTGTCGGGGGGCTTTAATCCGGATCAAGCTACCCGGTTTGCTGACTTCTGTATAGGTGAGCGCTTCAATCGGAGGCCGTTCAATGTAGAGGTTGGAGTTTAGGGGAACCGGACCGCTAGGGTATTCCAACTCAAAGGGGTGAGATATGGATGGAGGCTCTGAGGAGAGAGTGGTTTCTTGGCATCGATTAGCCACTGATAAGGAACCCGATTGAAGCCGAGCATAGCGTCCCAATACGGCTCGGACGTTGCTCTTGGAGACTTTTTGCTCCATCACGTTAGAGAGCAGTTGCCAGAGCTTAAAGCCCACATCCCGAATGTAGCTGTGGTCATAGCCGCAATCTTCAGCAATCTCGGCGTAGGTTTTGCCTTCCCAAACCTGGCAGAAGACGGTTTCCTGAAGGTTACTGAAGGCATAGCCTGGCAGGAGCCGATCTAAAACGGTGAGGGCTTCATCAGCAGTCATGAGAGTACACGTTGAGCAAAAGATGACGGAATCAGTTCTACTGTGACATACCTCACTGTCCCATGAAATAGCCAACCGAATATGAGCCTGGCTTGTGGTTTGAGGGGTAGACGGGAGGCGGTGGGCAGGGTAAAGTGCTTCGAAACTTCATTGGCATAGGATTCTATCGCGCTTTGTCACCGTTGGGTTTGTCCTTAGATAATCCTGTATCCAACTACAGCCTTGGTTCACTAGGTTATCGAGTAATTGTCCGCTCAGATGCTCTAGATTCCAAAGCATAAGTTGTTTGTCCAGGCTGGCGGAAGCGAGAAGAGCGCCATCTGGGCTAAAGCTGACATCGACAACTCCATCCTGATGGCCTACTAGGGTGATGATGGGGGTTCCGTCCCGGCGCCAGAGTTTGATTGTCTGGTCACTGCTGGCTGACGCTAACTGCTGGCCGTCAGGGGAAAAGCTGACGCTCCAGACCCGATCGCGATGTCCAGTCAAGGTCCGCAGTAATTCACCCGATCGATTCCAGAGGTTGATGGTCTGGTCCCAGCCTGATGAGGCCAAGATTTGACCATCGGGGGAGAAACTAACATCACTGACGGTCGCCTGATGACCCACCAGGGTCTGTCGGAGAACGCCGTTGGGGGTCCAAAGTTTAATGGTTTGGTCGGCGCTGGCGGTGGCTAGCAAGGTGCCGTCGGGCGACCAGTCTACGCCCCAAACCTCGTTAATGTGACCTGTTATGGTTTTCATCAGGCGGCCATCGCGGGTCCACAGCTTTATCGTGTGATCGGCGCTGGTCGTGGCCAGAGTTTGTCCATCAGGCGACCAAGCCGCACTCAAAATAGAATCGCTGTGATCTCTCAGAGTGGCAAGCAACAGGCCAGATGAATCCCAGATCCAACCCAGCTTATTCTTGCTAACAGCGGCGATGCGATCGCCATCCGGTGAAATTTTGACGTCATAAACCTGACCCAGATTGCCGGTTAAGGTCTTGAGTAAGACGCCATCGAGCCGCCAGAACTTAATTGTTGCATCCCACCCGGCGGTCGCCAGGATATGGCCATTAGGCCAAAAATTGACACCCCGGACACTCTCCCGATGCCCGACTAGGGTTCGTCGCAGTGGGTTCTCCAGCCGCCACAGCTTAGTCGTTTGGTCAAAGCCGGTAGAGGCCAGTGTCTTGCCGTCTGGACTGAAGCTTAAGCCAAACACCTGGCTGGTATGTCCGGTTAGGGTAGCGTCGTGAAATACCTCTAACCCATTGGATACCCCAGCTGAATGCTCTAGTCGCCAAAGCCGAATCGTTTTGTCTAAACTGGACGAGGCCAACTGGTCGCCATCAGGAGAGAACCTTACGCTGTATACTTTTTCCCCATGACCCGTCAGGGTTTTGAGCAGCTCGCCGCCTCGGCTCCAAATTCTGATGGTGTGGTCATAGCTGCCTGAGGCCAGCTTCTGGCCATCGGCAGAGAAGCTCACCGAGTTGACTTCTGCCCCATGCCCAGTCAAGGTTTGTAGGAGGACGCCTTCACGACTCCATAATCTCACGGTGCGATCGGCGCTAGCAGACGCCAGTATCCGACCATCAGGCGACCAGGTTATCCCCCACACCTCCCCAGTATGCCCGGTCAGTATCTTGATTAGAGCGCCGTCGGGACGCCACAGCCGGATAGTTTGATCGGCGCTAACGGAGGCGATCTGATTACCGTCAGGCGACCAAGCGACTCCCCACACCTTATCTGTGTGACCGTTTAGGGTGTGAAGCAGGGCGCCGTCGGGGCGCCACAGCAATACTGTTTGGTCAGAACTGGCGGATGCAATTATCTGGCCATTGGGGCTAAAACTGACGCTCCAGACAGGGCCCTGATGATCTGTGAAGGTTGTCAGTAGCTCGCCATCTGGCCGCCATAGCTTGACCGTCTGGTCGTAGCTGGTCGTGGCGATAAGTTGACCCTCTGGACTAAATTCAACTCCCCTAACGCTACTGGTATGATCTGCTAAGCTATTCTGTTGCTTCACTTCACTAGCCATCTGCTGCAAGGTCTCTAGCGTCTGCAGATGCATTGCCTGAGTCACTGGGGTAGTGCTAGTCTGGGCCCAGGACGCCGCCTGGAGTTTGAGGGCTGCTCGCATACTGCTAAGCAATGCATTGAGCGGCTGGTCGGTATTTAGGAAGGCTTCTGCAGCCATGTTCAGGGATGTGATTTCATTAATCGTGGCTCGTTGCTTCTGCTTAGCCGCCTGTATTGCTAAGGCGCCGGCCATACCCAAGAGGGCGATTCCCACCGCACTGCAAGCCGCGATAATTATCTGACTCCGACGAATGGTGCGCGTTGCCTGCTGTTGGGCTGTCATCAAGATGCAATTCCGTGCTTCAGCAACCGTCAGCGCCTGTTTCACCGCTTGCTGGTTTAGCGCCTGGCTGGCGGCCAAAAATTGATAGTCTAAATCGCTGAGACTCTTGCCCACCGCCCAGGTCTGCGCCTCCTCTAGAGATTGCCCCCTGAGCAAGCGTGATTCATCTTGACAGTTGGATGTTCGCCAAGCCGCGATCGCGGCAGAGTAGGGTCGCTGCCGCGCCAGCGCTTGCTCTATCCAATCCGGATTAAAAATAGTCGCATAAATCCGATTAGCCACTTGCAGCCGATTCTGTCGGTTCACAATCAGACCTGAGAGCAAAAGTTCAGTCTGTTCCCAAGTCCGGTTGGCGTTGATATCGTCTGCCCAACTGTTCTCTCGCCAAGTTGCCGGGTTCAGCAGGGTCTGATAAAAGCCCAGCAATCGTCCAGAGCGCTGGGGTTCAGAGAGCAGACGATTACGGATGGTGCGCAGATGCTCTGGCTCATCCTGGTCTTCCCAGTTTTCGATAATGCGCGATCGCACAACCCGTTCAACCACTCTCCCCCATTCCCCGACTCCCCCCACCCGCTCCTCCGCCTGAACCACCAGACGACATAGTTTTTGCGTCAAGAATGGCTGCCCGCCAGTCCAAGACAATATCGCTTGCAATCCCAGGCCAGGATTTGGCCCAATATCCACCAAGCCTTGGGTCAGGGGCTGCGCCTCTGACCAAGAAAAGCTGCTTAAATCAATCGATTGGCCAACGTTAAAGGGGGTGCGTTGGGGATCAGCGATCAGATCCATCGGGGTGGCGGCTCCGAACAAAACCCATGTGAGGCGAGTATAGGCTAGATTTTCGGCTCGCTGATTGTAGCAAAATCGAATCAGCGTAAAAAAATCATCAACCGGAAAATTGAGCCCCTTAACACTGTCAATCTCGTCAATAAAAATATAGATGGGGTCTTCCGGAATATAAATGAATAAGATCGTTTCGATAAATTGGCTGAGTTTCTGCAGGGGTGAAATCTCTCCTTGCTTGGCCCACCAGCTAGGTAGGTCAATTTGATGCGTCAGTCCGAAATTTCGCAGCAGGTCAAACACAATCCCCTGATACCACTGTGACGGCGTAATATTCTCATTGCCAAT
>JAKSDM010000829.1 GCA_022360135.1 Pseudanabaenales cyanobacterium
AAATGCTTCGCCCCTACTAGTGATCTCTCAGTTGATCGAGTTATTTAATCCTCGATCCTTATGTTCCCTCAGCCGCACTATTAGCCTTTTTCAGAATTCAATATTTGCACATTTCTATTATCACGATTTGCACATTCTATATATGTGGATGTTGCCGAATATGCGTATAATTTCTCCTCATCCCCAACCTTTCTCTCCAGGGAGAAGGGAGCCAGAACTCTGATTTCCTCTCTCTTTGCGAGAGGACTAAGGGGAGGGCGATTTTTGGCGTTCATCTCCCAATTCAGCAACGCCCATAAATACTGGATTTGGTCTTTGTTATCACCGACTCAAAGTGTTAGGAGAACCATCCGCCATGTTAGAAATTAAGAAGCCAGCTCAGTTGCAATCTCGTTCTTGTTATGAACTTTCTAGTCAGGAAACCATTGAATTCTTCAATAGCAACTTAGAAAGAGGGTTGACAGCAGAGGAAGTCGCCAGGCGCTACGAAACCTATGGTTGGAATCAACTACCCGTCAAGACTGGAAAACCTGCTTGGCTGAGATTTCTATTACAGTTTCATCAGCCGCTCCTCTACATCCTGTTGATTGCAGGCGGCGTCAAAGCGTCGTTGGGATCCTGGACAAATGCCGCCGTGATTTGGGGTGTGACGGTCATTAATGCAGTGATCGGCTATGTGCAAGAAGCAAAGGCAGAGGGGGCGATCGCCTCGCTGGCAAAAGCCGTGAACACAGAAACCACAGTTCTGCGAGACGGGCAAACGCTGCAGACGCCGTCGCAGGATTTAGTGCCAGGAGATGTGGTGCTGCTGGCATCGGGGAATAAAGTTCCAGCCGACTTGAGACTACTGAAGACTCGCAATTTGCAGGTAGATGAGTCAGCGTTGACGGGGGAATCCGTTCCTGTAGAGAAATCTGTGTTGCCCTTAGCGAGGGATACGCCGCTGGCGGAACGGACAAATATGGCCTACGCTGGGAGCTTTGTCACCTTCGGGCAGGGCGCAGGGATTGTTGTCGCGACGGCAGAGGCCACAGAAGTCGGGCAGATTTCTCAATCGATGGAGCAGCGGGTCAACCTCAGTACGCCACTGACCCGGAAGTTTGCCAAGTTCAGCCGCATCTTGCTCTACGGTATTTTAACCCTGGCCGCCCTGACCTTCGCTATCGGCCTGGGGCAGGGAGAGTCTTGGATCTATATGTTTGAAGCTGCTGTCGCCCTGGCAGTCAGCGCGATTCCCGAGGGTTTGTCAGCAGTCGTCACCATCACCTTGGCGATTGGTGTCAACCGCATGGCCCGTCGTCATGCCATTATTCGTAAACTGCCTGCTGTTGAAGCCTTAGGGAGCGCTACCATTATTTGTTCCGACAAAACCGGAACGCTGACGGAAAATCAAATGACGGTGCAGGCGATTTATTCTGGGGGGTGGCGCTATCGACTCAGCGGGAGTGGTTATAGCCCCAAAGGCGAGATCGTTCTGACTACTAATAGCGTCGGGGAAAGCCTATTTGAGGATGGTTTGCCGCCAGCTTTAGAGGAGTGTCTAATCGCCGGAGTGCTTTGTAATGACTCCCAATTAAAGCAAACAGGAGAGCATTGGTCGGTGGTGGGCGATCCCACCGAAGGGGCATTGCTCACAGCTGCGGCCAAAGCCGATCTGAGCCAGTTTGGGCTAGCCGCTTCAATGCCTCGATTAGATTCGATTCCGTTTGAATCCGAGTATCAATATATGGCGACCTTGCATGATGCTGATTGTCGAGTGATTTACGTCAAGGGGTCGGTTGAAGCCCTGTTGAGCCGCTGCTCTCAGCAGGTGGATGGAATCGGTCAGGCGCTTCCGCTTCAGCGATCGCAAATTGAGCAAGCAGTCGAAGCCATGGCGGATCAAGGGTTGCGGGTGCTAGCTTTGGCTAAAAAAGCAGTGGGCGCCCATCAGCATTCGATCGACCATAACGACATTGAGATGGGGTTAGTCTTTCTGGGATTGCAAGGGATGATTGACCCACCTCGTCCAGAGGCGATCGCC
>JAKSDM010001151.1 GCA_022360135.1 Pseudanabaenales cyanobacterium
ATGGACGGAGAGAATTCGGGATTTTGCTCGCCAATACATCCCTGGCGCTGCTGGACCGTTGGTTAGCACCCGTCGCTGCCTCTATACCCTAACCCCCGATAAACATTTCATTGTGGATCAGCACCCCAGCTATCCCCAAGTCGTGATCGGCGCTGGATTTTCTGGGCACGGGTTTAAGTTCACGACGCTAATGGGTAAGATACTGGCGGACCTGGCGGTGAATGGCAGTACTCCCCACGATATCAGTCTATTTAAAGTCGGTCGGTTTCAGCCTGTCAAGATAGAGTCTGGGGCTTAGGATTGAGGGAGCCATTGCATTGCGATTTCCCTCCAACAGATAGGTATGTAAGTTTCATATTCATCATTTCGTTTCATTCTGTCATAGAAAAATTGTTGATTTGACTTTTATTTGTATTCAAACTATCGCTGAAGCCTCTATCCCATAAGGCTTATGGCGACTCTGACTTTGTTGCGAAAGATGCGACTAAGGGATATCCTCGCGATCGCAGGCTGAAAATACCTGGGAATATAGCGATCGCACTTTCAGACGCAGGCAGGGAGTAGTTGCGCTAGGAACAGCAAATACTCAACGACAAAATGATCCCAATTGCCATAAAAGCCTTTAGAGTAAAGGGCTTTGGCTGATTCATTTGTTGTTGGCTAGCACCTATTTTCGTGACATCTCGACGCTCCATAACTCTAGTTTGACTAATGTGAATAGAATCGCTAACTCCAAACTGTGATCACTTCCTCTACCTCCCAAAATAGATACTTAGCTCCTATAAGTCTTATTTGATAAGCTTTTTAGGAGATGTGACCCAAAAATCCAGAGTCAATTCCGCCCCCCTTTCATGACTGTCAGAGCTATCCGTCAAGCCCTCACTGAGTATCAATCAGCGCTCGCTCCCTGGCTTCAAGAAGAGACAGTGGACGCTCAAAAGGTTCTGGCTGTTCTCAAAGCTCGGGATGCACTGCACACAGCTCTATCCCAACATCCCACGCCAGGCATATACACACTAGAAGACATTCAAGGCTTAGATCAGCAACTCAAAAAACAAGCCGCCCGTATGGCTGACCTACTGGATTTTGAGGCGTATCGCCAAAGCTTTCCCAAAGCTTCAGGACAGTGGTGGTGGTCGCTGGATGAACTGGGGGGTGATCCGCGAGATCGCTACGATTGGCTTTTCAAAGGACTCACCATTGGCGGATGGACCCTGAGTCTAGCCTTACTCGTCGATATCAGCGGGCGTTTTTTGCTGGGGGGGGCTGGTGTGGCAGGGCTATCGGCGGTCGCACTTTCCAGCCTGCTGACGCTGATCAAAGCTCGCAATGATCTGAGCGAGGCCAGTCGTCAGGGCTTTGAACGGGTATTGGCAAAGTTTTTCCCTGGTTACTGGCATGAAAAAGTTAAATTTGCCTCTACAACAGTGCTGGCTGCTGCGCTGTTTGCCTTTTGGCTGGCGCTCCCGGCGATTTCAATCCGTTATAATCAACGGGGCCAGCTGGCGCAAATCGAGGGGAATTTAGGCGCCGCTGAGCAAAACTACAATCTAGCGATCTCGCTGAACCCAGATAACGTCAACGCCCATTATAATCTCGGCACCCTTTACGAAGATATCCAGGAATTAGAGAAAGCTGAGACTCAGTACTTAATTGCGATACGAGGAGGCTTGCCTGAAGCCTACAACAACCTGGCCCGTCTCTACCTGCAACCCCCTAAGCCGAATCTCCCCAAAGCTATTGTTTTATTAAATCAGGGCCTAAAGTTAGCGGATGACCAGGAAAGCTTCCCGGAAGTCTTGTATACCCTCTATAAGAATCTGGGCTGGGCTCGCTTGCAGCAAGCTCGGTATTCAGAGGCTGAATCGGCGCTGGCAACGGCTGTAGCGATCAGTGAAAAACCCGATGCTCAATACATTACCCATCCGGCCTCAGCCCATTGCTTATTGGCCCAAACCCTGGACGCCCAGGAGCAGCTCGGTTCCATTCAGGCTTGGCAGCGCTGCTGTCAGTTGGGCGACAGCGCCAACCCCGATGAAGACGCCTGGCTACTGCAGGCCCGAGACCGTTTAGCAAAAGCAGGATTCGACTTTAACCAATCATGCCAAGCGACAGCTATTGCCATCCCTTAACCCGCTTAACCCTCACTCTAGGCGCACTGATAGCGACAGCGACGCCTGTCTGGAGTCAAACCAGGGGCAATAACTATATCTACGGTATCCAAGGCAATGTGGTCTTCGGTCGATACCTGATTACACCGGATTCGGCCTTCGAGGGCGCCGTCGTCTCAACGTATCATCAGATCCGGGTAGAAGACGCCAATAGTCAGGTGACTTTAGCTTGCAGCAATAGCACGACTCATGCCTTGACAACAGGCGCCCATGCAGTCTCGACCTATTGTCCTGCTAGAAATAATGGCCGCCCTGGCCCTCGAAACCCACCCCGAGATCCCTTCAACCCAATTTTGCCCTATGTCATTAGCCCAAGGAATACAGCGCTGTTAAATGCCGAAAATGTGACCCTACGCTGGCATCCGGTTGCTGATGCAAATCAATACCAAGTAACCATTACTGGGCCGGGGGTTAACTGGCGCACTCAAGTAAACCAGCCCCAAGTGACCTATGCTGGCCCAGAACCGTTGCAACCGGATTACCGCTATCGCATCGTCATCACCGCTGATAACGAATTATCTTCTGAGGCGGGCCTGACAGTCGGGTTTACCGTGTTGCCTCCAGCAGAAGTTGAACGCGTCACCAGCCAGGCGCAGCAAATTGAAGCCTTACAGTTAGAGCCGGATATTAGGGCGATTGCGCTGGCTTTGATGTACGCAGCGTATGAGCACAGCGATCCTGATCGCCAGAGCTACGCCCTCAATCAGCTAGCTATCGATGTTCTCCAGGAGCGCATTGAGGCGGGCGCTGACAATAGCCAGATTTACCTGCTCCAGGCAGATATTTACCTGACGGTGGGTCTACCGTTGTTAGCTGGAGAACAATATCTAAAGGCCTTGCCCCTGTCCGAGCGCAGCAACTTGCGGGAGCAGCAGGCTCAGAGCTATGTGGGATTAGGAACCATTGCCGAAGGGCAAACAGAATACGCTGACGCCATTCGTTACTTCCAGGCGGCGCAAACCCTCTATGAAACGCTAGAGTATGTTGAACAGGTAGAGAATTTGACCGCTCGATTAGCACGACTCGCGAAAGAAATAGACCCCGCTCAACCATCAGAATCTGAGCCCTAATGCTTGTCGCCAAAACAGGAGCAAACGTGATGAACGCCCCCGGTCTTCGTTTCATGCCCAGCCCATGGAAAAGTCGGATGATCGGCCTCACAGCCCTCAGCGCTATTTTAATGGGGAGTGGGGGCGGCGCTGTCAGGGCCGCCCCTATCCTGATCGCGCAATCAGCCCCTTCCCGCGTCCCTCAAACGATCTCGGGGCGATTAGACCAGAACTCCGCTGTCCTGGAAGACACCGGGCGCTACTACGAGACTCACACCTTTGAAGCCAACGCGGGCGAAGCCCTGTCTATCGAACTGGCCAGCGATGATTTCGACGCCTACCTGATTCTCCAAAGTCCGACGGGGGAAAGGCTTGCCACTGATGATGATGGCCCAGGCGACTCTAATGCCCGGATCGTCATTACCCTTCCCATAACAGGTACTTACACGATTGTTGTTCATAGTGATCAGGCCGGGGAAGGGGGAGATTACCAACTGGCGTGGCGAGCCGCAACCCTCGCTGAGCAAGACATGGCCCTGGCCACCGAACTCAACCGACAAGCGGAGGCGCTCTACCAGGAAGGCCGCTACAGCGCCGCCGAACCGTTGTATCAGCGCGCCCTGGCCATCCGCGAAGCGCAACTCGGTCCCGACCATCCCAATACCGCGACCAGTCTGAATAGTTTGGCGGAGCTGTATCGTTTGATGGGCCGCTACAGTGCCGCCGAACCGTTGTATCAGCGCGCCCTGGCCATCCGCGAAGCGCAACTCGGTCCCGACCATCCCCATACCGCGACCAGTCTGAATAATTTGGCGGAGCTGTATCGTTTGATGGGCCGCTACAGCGCCGCCGAACCGTTGTATCAGCGCGC
>JAKSDM010000931.1 GCA_022360135.1 Pseudanabaenales cyanobacterium
GGGTTCTCTACTTCTATTGGGTTCTACCGGAGCAATGGTAGGTGATGGCAAGATCCAATCGCGTTTGCTCTTGCCGCCCGAATTACCGAACGTTAACATTGAGGCGAGTCGGGTAAACGATATAGAGTATGTCTATCCACTTTATCCTTTCTATAAGGCGTGCTGGGCGTCTAAATTACCTTGCGCCCCTTCGCCAATCGAACAGAATATAAAACTCCGTAAGCCATCTCAGGGGCTAGGCGCTGGATTTATTCAGGCAAAGTGAATCAGAATCCCAACTTAAAGCGGGAAATTTTCCCTGAGATAGAACTCAGAATCTAGGCTATGGCTGCCTCCTACCTCCTGAATTCTTTCCCAGTCAAGCAGTTTCAGCTTAAGTGAACACCCGTGAAGCAACCTCTTAATGTACTCTCCACAACTTCATCCTGACCGTAACTAGGCGAGAATGAAACCATTAGCTTGTCTAATATCAAGGAATGGTAAACTTTGGCGGTTCTTGCTATTCTCAGCAGAATTAGCGGCTGTCAGCTACCCTTCTGATTTGATTCATGAACATATCTCTGACCCCTGAACTCGAAAAATATGTCTACGATAAAGTCGGAAGCGACAGATATTTGTCTGCTAGTGAGGTTGTGCAGGAGGCTTTGCAGCTGCTAGAGGCGCAGGACCGCTGCCGAGAGGCGCAAATCGATGCCAGTCATAAAACAATTGCGATTGGGGATAAGCAGATAGATCGGGGCGAAGACTGGAATGGTAAAACACTGATTAATAGCTCTCAGACCATCGCCCAAGCGATTTTAGACCAAGTTCCAGCTATTATCTGCGCTGATAACTTAGAGGGTTATTGTATATACGTCAATGCTCGATATAACAAGGTGTTTCGTCTATCTAGCGGACAAAGGGTGGGGCGTCATCTTCAGGAACTGTTTTCGCCAGAGAGAGCAGAGATTCTGCTTCAGCAAAATCAGATAGTCTTCGCCGCCGAGCAAGTAATGGTCTTTGAAGAGGATGTCCCCTTTCCAGATGGCCTTCATACCCATGTTAAGGTCAAGTTTCCCCTTAAAAACGCCAGAGGTATGATTTACGCTGTGGGAACCCTCTTTCTCGATATTGCTGAGCGCAAACAGGCTGAGAAGCAATTGCAATCATTCACTCAAAAACTACAAGAGCAAAACGAGCAACTAGAGGAAGTCTCGCGGCTGAAGTCAGAGTTTCTGTCCAATATTTCTCATGAGCTACGGACGCCTCTGACCTCTATTCTGGGATTTACCAGTGTTTTGCTTGAGCAGTTTTTGGGCCCCTTGACCCCTAAGCAATCGGAATATTTAGCACTGATTCGCACCAGCGGCGCCCATCTTTTGGACTTAATTAACACGCTGCTTGACCTGTCCAAGATTGAAGCTGGTGAGATGGGGTTGAATCTGGCGGAAGTCAATCTAACGGAGATTTGCCAGGAAGCGCTCCAAAAGATGGATATCAAAATACAAGAAAAACGGCAAAAAGTGTCCCTAGCGCTTCCTGTCGCCAGAGAGAGGATTATTGTCGATCGCGAACGAGCCATCCAAATGTTGCTGAATTACCTGTCTAATGCCGTAAAGTTTACTCCAGAAGGGGGTTCAATTGTCCTCAGCACGAGGCTAGCATCTACCCTGGAAATGAAAGAACAGAACTTGAGTGCGGAAGCAATGGATAGAGTTTCCGATTTTCTGGTCCTTTCAGTCAGCGATACTGGTATCGGTGTGCCGGTTGAAAAGCAACATTTGCTGTTCCAACTGTTTCAACAGGTGGATGGATCGATCAACCGACGGTATGAAGGTTCTGGTTTGGGTCTAGCCTTGACTCGCTTGTTGGCGGAATTGCATGGAGGCGCCGTTTCCTTTAAACCAGCCTCAGGACAAGGCAGTATATTCTCGATCTGGCTACCTCTATTTGAGGTTGCTAACTGCTAATTGTTAGGGAGTAGACAGTAGATGGTAGACAGGGTATGGGGTAACTAGTCTGTACAAACCTGTACAGACTGGCTTGATCATTCCCTGCTTACTGCCTACTGTGAAAATTGAATGCCCCACAGCTTATCAAGCCTATCAATCACAGGGGGCGGTAAACCCGGAAGTTAATCTGGGGAAAGATGTTGTCGATCTCTTCGACTTTTTCTAGCCAGCCTGAATCGATTTTGTTCTGCAGCAGATCATCGCGCAGTTTATTGAATCGCATCAGATGCGATCGCGTCCGCCGCACCGCATAGGGCACCATTGTTCCGGTGCGCATAATGAACGCCCAGTCAGATGATTGGGCCAACAAGAGTTCACGGGCGGCCTGATTCAGCGCCCGCCACTCCAACTCATCGACTGGCTCCCGCTGGGATAACTCGATCATCCGCTCAGCTGCTTTATGGAGATGAGGGTAAATCCAGGCGTTGGTCTCATTCAGCCAGTATTCGTGGAAACCCTTGAAGCCCCAGCTTGACTGAGAGGGACGACAGACCTGCTGAGTTGGTTGATGCTTTAAATAGTCCGCCAGGTGAGTCATTTGGTAGGTGTTCTGATCGAACCAGCTTTTGCGGAATAGGTAGTCTAGGAACCAAGGACCTTCATACCACCAGTGGCCAAATAACTCGGCGTCATAGGGAGACACAATAATCGGCGGTCGCTGGGTAATGCCATGCAGATAGCTCACCTGGCGCTCTCGATTAAACATAAAGTTGCCAGCATGCTCCGCCGCCTTTTCCCGAGCCCAGTAGGGGTCATACCAATCCTTATCGGAGAGCCCCAGTCCTTTACCTGTAATTTTGTGGTACTTAATGCCGATATTTTTCCGTTGGCCATTGGGCATAATATAGGGCTTGATGTACTCATATTCAGCGTCCCATCCCAGGTCTCGATAGAATTCCCGGTACTCTGGCGCGCCGGGATAGCCCACCTGCGAAGACCAAACCTGCTGCGAAGACTCGTGGTCGCGGCCAAAGGCCGCCACCCCTGTTTCGGTAAATATTGGAGCATAACTGCCAAAACGGGGGCGAGGACGAGCGTAGAGAATACCATGCCCATCGGTCAGGAAATAGCGCAGGCCAGCATCCGCCAGCATCCGTTCCAGGCCTTCATAGTAGGCGCACTCTGGCAGCCAGATGCCAGCCGGCGGACGACCAAAGGTCTGCTGGTAATGCTCACAGGCGACTTCAATCTGCGCCCAAACCGCTTGGGGATACATCTTCATCAGCGGCAGATAGCCATGAGTCGCCCCGCAGGTAATGATTTCCAGGTTATTACTGTCTAAGTACTGCTTGAAAGCAGTAACTAAATTGCCGTCATAGTGCTCCCAACATTGCCGAACTCGGTTGAATTCCGTAGCGTAGTGTTCGGCTAGATAACGCAAGTGTCCATTCTGAGCATTTCGCTCCACCTCTAGTTCGGAAAGTTCTTCAAGCTGCGCCAGGTGGGCGTCGTAGCGCTCTTGCAGAAGGGAGTCTTGCAGCATCGACACCAACGGCGGCGTCATACTCATCGTCAGTTTGAAATCAATTCCATCCTGCTTCAACCCCTCAAACATAAGGAGTAATGGAATGTAAGTTTCAGTAATGGCTTCAAACAGCCACTCTTCTTCGAGAACATAGTCACTTTCGGGATGCCGGACAAAGGGCAGATGTGCATGCAGAACTAGGGCTAGATATCCAATACTCATAAAGGCTAGCGATGGAGAATAAGGAAAGCTAAAGCAAGTCCGATCCCGATTAGGATCCAATTAGTTGACAAAAATTGTAAAGCAAAAGTTAAGTTAGTGCGTGTTAACTCGCACTCATGGGGATTTATTCTTGGCCAAAAATAATCTGATTGAAGCACTAAACCCTTGGCTAAAAATGGCTGACGGGATTTTAAGCAGACTCAAAATTAATTCAATACTGATTGTGATGGAAAGTGAGGATTAGTTAGAACTCTCAACCAGTTTCCGCAGCCGTTTGAAGACTTGATACATTGCCGGCAACCGTTGGTAAATCGCATGCGCCTTGAGGTAAACCTGATGAGGGATGGCGGGCGTGCCTGAGACGATTTCACCAGGTTTCACATCACTGTGAATGCCAGTCTTGGCGGTGGCGATCGCCCCATCCCCTAACTTAGTTTGATTGGCGATCCCTACCTGTCCCGCCAGGATAACCCGCTTACCCAGCTTGACGCCGCCCGCTAAACCGACCTGAGCGGCCATCACAGTGGCTTCACCGACCTCACAACCGTGGGCGATGTGAACCAAATTGTCGAGCTTGGTGTTGCGAGCGACTCGGGTCTCTCCCACTGCTGGACGATCGATGGTGGAGTTGCAGCCAACTTCGACGCCCTCTTCCAGGATGGTGTAACCCGATTGCTCCATCTTCAGCCAGCCTTCAGGCGTGGGGACAAACCCAAATCCCTCAGCCCCAATTGCGGCGCCGCTGTGGATAACGCAATCCGCGCCAATCCGGGCGCGCTCATGGATGACGCAGTTGGCGTGGAGGACCGTGCGATCGCCAATGGCGGCTTCTGGATAAATCACCACATTGGGATGAACACAAACCCCGTCGCCAATGGTGACGCCTGCCTGAATCACAACATGGGCGCTAATCGCCACCTCTTTGCCCAGCTTAGCTGACGGGTCAATGACGGCGGTGGGGTGGACGCCGGGAGCAGGCTGAAAAGGACTATAGAAAAGGGCGATCGCCCGAGCAAACAGGATACGGGGGTCAGACCCGCTCAGCCAAACAATTCCCCGATCATTGGCCTGGGCCTGCAGGGTCACATCCTGGGGCAGAATCAGAGCGCTGGCCCCTGTCGTGCTCACGTATGCGGCAAATTTACCCCCCTCAATGTAGCTTAAGGCGCCTGCTGGCGCTTTATCCACAGCTGCGAGCTGGGAAATCTCTGGATCGCGATCGGGATAATGGGAGAAACTTGTTCCTTCTGTGACGCCTAGGGTTTGGACAATCTGACTGAATTTCATAGAAGTTAAGGGTTAGCGGTTGGCCAATTTACCGTACCAAAAACGCAACACATTCTACATGGGAAGTTTGGGGAAAAAAATCAGCCGGCTGCAGCCGCGTTAATTGATAGCCGCCTTCGCTGCACAAGCGTTTAAGATCGCGCGCCAGGGTGGCTGGATTACAGCTGACATAGACGATTCGAGGGGGATTGAGGGCTAAGAGGCTGTCAATCACAGCTGGGGCGCATCCCTTTCGCGGCGGATCCAGCAGAATGATGTCTGGCTTGTCTGGCGTCATCTGGATGACTGATGGCAGCAGGCTTTCTACAGATCCGGCGAGGAATGTCACATTGGTTAATCCATTTAACTTGGCGTTAAGCGCCGCCTGTTTTATCGATTCGGAGTGAACTTCTAGGCCAATACAGTGTCTAACTCGTTGAGCCAGAGGCAGGGTGATGGCGCCAATACCACAGTAAGCATCGACTAAATATTCATCACCGTTTAGGGCCAACTCCTCGACGATCACGGCGAGCAATCGTTCTGCCTGTTCGGTGTAAATTTGAAAGAAAGTGGCGGGCTGAATACGGAATTGCAAACCGGCGAATCTTTCCTCCAGGTAGTCCTGACCAGCGATACAGAGAGTTTCTGGACCAAAGAGGGTATTGGTGTGATGGGGATTATGGTTCAAGGCTACCCCCACCAACCCTGGATATTGGTGAAGCCAGAGTTGGGCCTGGGCGGCTAAATTCTTGAGCTGCGGGTAGGCGCTCACCAGGGTCAATAGCATTTGTCCGGTGCGACGTCCCACCCGCAATGAGAGATGCCGTAGGCGCCCCTGTTGGGTCTTCTCGTCATAAATCCGCCAGCCTTGCTGCTGAATGTCATGTTTTACGCCTACCAAAAGTGGATTCAGGCGGGCGTCTTGCACGGGACATTGATTCAGATTGACGATTTGATGAGTGCCCTTGCGGTAGTATCCGGCTTGGACCTTTCCCTGAGGCGATCGCCTCAGGGGGTACGTCGCTTTATTTCGGTAAGCCAGAGAAGCTTGAGCGCCCAAGATCGGGGCGACGGTGACTGGCGAAGCGTCTCCTGCGGCGGATTGCATATCCCCCCCAATCCGCCGCAGGGCTGCCTCCACCTGACGCTGCTTCGCCTCTAATTGGGCGGCATAGGACACCACCTGCCACTGACATCCGCCACACTTATCCGCCACGATGCAAGCTGGTCGGACCCGGTTGGGAGACGCCTCAACAATCTGCAGGCATTTACCCACAGCATAAGTTGGCTTCACCTGGGTCAGTCGCGTCAGGATGCGATCGCCCGGCGTCGTATCCGGCACAAACACGACTCGTCCTCGCCAGCGGCCCACTCCCTCCCCAGTGCTATTTAGATCGGTGATCTCAATTTCTAGGGTTTGGCCTTGTCGCCATCTATCAGTCATCATGCCAACAAATGTACTACAGTACTCCTAAACGTGATCAAAACAATCTAAAGATGGATTTCTTAGCAACCCCCAAGGTGGGCGGACGCCAGATTGGCAAGGTGGTTAAATCGAACTCTCACTGTGATTATGTGGTGCAGTTAGACGATTCTATGGATGTGCAGGAGCCTCCTCGGACAGAAGATTATGGATTTGGCCAGTTTGTTAAACTTGAGGATTCAAAGCGGCACTGGGCGGTTGGGGTTATTTACAATTCTCAGCTATTTAATCCAATGTTTCTCAATAGCGGTCCGCGCCTGTCCAGTGAGCCGGATCCGATGTTTACCCCTGACTTAATTAGCGAAACGCGGACTCTCCTAGGGGTTGTTCTGGTTGGGACGATGGCGGTTCAGGAGAGCAATCCCTACGGGGTTCATGGCATCCCTCGGGTTGTCGTGCCTGTGAACGCCCTGGTCTGCAAGATGAGTCAAGCAGAAATCTATCAGTTCCATCTTGATTCGGAGAGCAATCCTCAATTTTGCTATTACGGCCACTTACTTCACTGTGGGGGCGCCTTCGCCGCCCAACTGACCCAACAGGTGCTGACTGAGCTGATTAACAGCAACCTGTTTTCAGAGGCTGACCAGCGAGCCTTAGAGGTTCTCTGTAAAGAGCTATCTTGGAAGAATACAATGGGCGCCATGCGCTAAACTGCAAAATAAAAAACCGACAGTGCTCTATATGAGGTCTGTCGGTTGGTTGTGTGTTCCCTGTAGATGACTCGGCTAGAGTTGAGTCTTTTTAAGTATGGTCGAGCGATTAAGATGTCATTGCGATCCGTGTCATGTCATACATGCGATCCTTATCATCTATTTGAGTGATTGGGATCACGGTTGAGCAAGATGTCAAGGCTTTTACTCATTTCAATTATTCGGGACAGCAAACGGGAGTAAGTCACCATATCCTAAATAGAGAGAGCTAGATCCCCATTTTTGATTGAGCCCTAACGAGGATATGTCCAATGACGACCCGCTCAGAAAATTCATTAACCGCTCTAAAGCGCTCAGTGGAGGAGCGAATGGAAGCGGATCGGATGCGTGACGTTCTATTGCTGTTGGAAGGTTTGGTCAACCGGGAGGAAACCACGGCCAAAATTATCCTGGATTGCCTTTACGATGTCGGTTCTGTGCATCTGATTAACCAAAAGGCGTCTTGTCGTCATCTGCATGGGATGATGAAATTTATCGCCAGGATGTCTAAGCCCGCTTTCCGATTCTTTGCCTTACGTTGGTTTAAGCGGACCTGTCCCAAACTGATTGCTGATTGGCTACATTCAAAGGTGATATTTCAAAAACTAAGCGATCAGCCTTCAACCGACGCCGTTCAGGATGTGACCTCCCAGCAATTGACGACTGCTTTAACCAAGGTAGACAATTGCAGTCAAGAGATTCAACGTCTTCGCTTCCAAGTTCGATGGTTAACGGGAGCCTTGATTGGGGCGATCGCAGCTTTAGGGGGGGTAGTGACCCTCTGGTTAGCGTCTGGCTTTGTGTTAGAGCCCTCACCCCGATCCCACCAGCCTCAATCGGCAACGCTTCATGAGCAGCCTTAAGTCCATCCCTATAGAGGGTTTCATGTGCATTGACCACCCCCCTATCCCACACCCTACCCCCCTATCCCATGCCCTCACTGAAGAGTATTCCACCCAAATGAGAATCGCTATATATCCTGCTCCTACCCCCCAGCTCCTTTCTCAGCCAAAAGATCCCATAAAAAATTTGCTTAATCGCCAGGTTGTTGACAAAATTGCCAAAATGGTTATTGGTACTATATTGATGGAACCTCGCCAATGTCCGACGACATCTCCCTTGCAGGCTTTAGCGGTAACCGCTCCGTCGCAAAAGATTTGCCGTTAGCCCCTTTCCCCTCGATCACTGTCTCTACTAGCGCCCACCGTA
>JAKSDM010000328.1 GCA_022360135.1 Pseudanabaenales cyanobacterium
CCAGACAGCGTCTTTGCACCCATCCGGAGGCGCTATTGTGAGCCTGGGTTCTCTCTTACCCGCGTTAGGCGAACCCATTCGTTGCCCCTGCTGCCATCGCTCTATTCCAGCGCTGATGTTGACGGATGCCTATCTTTGCCCTCGTCACGGTCTGTTTGAAGTCGATCTTGCTGAGAATGTCATCATCCACCTCGACTCGGGGTGGCGCTGGCGATCCTGGCAGGGCCAATGGTATCGCCAGCACCAGCAGATTGAGAGTCTTCGTTCACATTTCATGATTTCCTGATAGGAGGACAACACCATGGCTCCATTGCTCATTCTGGCCCATGTTGAAGTAGCCAGCCGGTTAACGACGTTGCTGAACGGGCAGTTTACGCCGACGGCGATCGCAGCAGGAATTGCGATCGCCTATGTCTTTGGCGCCATGCATGCCCTTTCCCCCGGCCATGGCAAAACTCTGGTAGGGGCTTACCTGGTGGGTAGCCGGGGCACACCACAGGCTGCTTTCTGGTTGGGTCTAACCACCACGGTGACTCATACCCTGGCCGTTTTCATCTTGGGAGTGACCACCCTTCTGGCCTCCCATTACATCGATCTCGACCAGGTTTATCCGATATTGGGAGCCGTCAGCGGGGCGGCAATTTGTCTGGTGGGGCTACGCTTGCTGGCGATGCGCCTGAGGGACAGACATCACCATCCCGATCATCACCACAGCCATCATCACCACAACCATCATCACCACAGTCATCATCACCATCATGGTCAACCAAAGGAAGACTGGTCATCGATTTTGGCCATTGGCATTTCGGGTGGGTTGGCGCCCTGCCCATCGGCCCTGGTCTTGTTGCTGAGCGCGATCGCCCTACACCAAATCGCCTACGGGTTAGTGCTCATAGGCGGCTTTAGTCTGGGGCTGGCATCCGTGCTGACTAGCCTGGGGTTAGCCGCCGTTTATGGACGCCAGTGGCTGGAAAAAGCCCCCATCGGGACTGGAATTATGCAGCGGCTGTCAGTCGTGAGCGCTTTCGCTACGGTCTGCATCGGCATCGGTCTGACAACGTTGGCGTTGATGGGATAAGAGGCATTCACCCTGCTCTACCCCCAACTCAGATTCACTGTACCCCAGCCAAAACGCTGCATTGCGGACGTCGTTTCTCCTTAGATATATGTTCTTTTTTGTAAACCCCGTGCGGTGCAGAAAGTTGAATCTTTAACCATTCTCCCTGACGGTGAAGTGCAGCGGTGGTCCATAGATTTTGATCCTCAGCAGATACCTTTTGCCCGTCCGCTGTTGCGCAGTGTTAGGTGTTAGCACGGCAGAATATATCAGATATGATATAAATATGAGTAAGAACGATAAACCTCTTGTTTGGCTTCATGGATCAAAAAACTAGCAAAAAACTGGAAGATAAAGGCTGGAAAGTTGGTACGGTTTCAGATTTCCTAGAGTTAAGTCCAGAAGAAGCAATTCTTGTCGAAATAAAGCTTCGCCCTACACCAAATCGCCTACGGGTTAGTGCTCATTGGCGGCTTTAGTCTGGGGCTGGCATCCGTGCTTACTAGCCTGGGGTTAGCCACCATCTATGGACGCCAGTGGCTCGAAAAAGCCCCCATCGGGACTGGAATTATGCAGCGGCTGTCTGTGGTCAGCGCTTTAGTGACGGTCTGCGTCGGTCTCAGCCTAGCCACCGTGGCGTTGATGGGATAAGACGTAGGAACGGTTGGGAGCGCGGCTACCATACGAAATTCTACAGGGTCAGTTGGCAACTCAATTATTGAGCATCGAGTGCTAGGTCGGTGATGGGTTTCTTGGTATGAGCCAAAACCTGGAACTAACGTTGAAGTGCAGCGGCGGTAATTAATTTTCAACTCCCAGCAAGTGCTTTTTTCCGTCCGCTGCCACGTAGTGTTAGCCTGCTCAACATTGATGAACTAAGGATTGTGATGGTCTTGCATAAATTGAGTCCCCTCAAGTAGGCTTAGCGAAAATCTACATCTTCAAATTTATCTGTAGGTGTAATAATTATGGTGCGTGATGACATCACATCGTAAGGTCTAGTAACTGAATAGTAATTATCACCGTCAATCTTTATATGTGTGATATCTGGGAATAATGCCAGATCTATAGGATAAAGAGTATATGGATTATGAAACATCACAATGCTTTCTGACCATGTCTCTCTATAGGATGGATCATCAATATCTACAAAGAAAGGGATTGGATCAAAAGCTTCTGGATCTGGATTGAAAAGATTTCCAGCCCTAATCATTTTGATGTTTTGACTACCAAGACCAGCTATCTTACCCATTCTGTTGAATTTCGTAATAGTTGCACTGTTAGTAAATAAAACCGCACTAATATTCTCTGTTTCTGGAAGCTTAAAAAAACCTGACGGAATTTTCTTGCCTTCATACTCGTGAAAATCGATATCTTCCTTGACTACACTTTTGGCACCATTGTCCTCTGTCTTGAGTCTAATACGCTTGGCATAAAGATATTCAGACAGAGCAGTTCTTGACCATACCATTGAGCCAGTCTGGTGATAGTCATGAATGGCAAACACTAAAGGTTTACCACTGACATGTTCCTTTTCCCAGTATTTCTTGTTGAGCTTTGAGTAGAGAGGACTTCCAAATTTGATTGGCATGTAGTCCCCAAGTCTTTCATTAATTTCTTCTTGGTTCTGAGGTTCAGGCATATCTTTCCTATGCCTGCTGGGGTTGACTGTGACAGCCTCAATGCATACCACCTCATCAAATCGCTCAACAACATAGTCAGGAGCATTGAATGAACGATCTATGCTAAAACCTGATTCATGCAGATAAACGTATAGAAAGATCTCCCATAATCTGTTATCAAAACCACCTGTTTGGAAGTCTTTAATAAAATTACCGTCAGGGTCAGTAAATGTGTAGATAATTTCCTCAATTAGATTTCGAGCAGCCTCAAATCGTGGCTCCTCAACTAAATAGCGAAAATGGGTGTGTAGCTTCTCTGGTTCAACAATTTGCTTGTAAATATAGTGAGGCGCACCATTTTCATCTCCTTGAGGATATTCTTCCTGACCTTCCTCACTATATTTGTCGATTTTTTCTTCTAATACCTTACGTGCATCTTCAATAGATTCGAAACTGACACCAGTGTCAATGCAACGGTAAACCTTATTTGCATCTCGCCCCAGAATTACAAAATTGAAATCTTCGTCAATCTTATCAAGAAAGATAGTTGCAATAAGAACATTGCGCTCGTCAATGTACCACTCGATCTCTTTATTAATAGTGAAATCCTCTGTTTCTGGCTTGAGCCCTCTCACCAGTGGTTCGCGGACATAACATAAAGCATTAAAGCGTTGTTGGGAAATTGGCTTCATTTCAAAATTCTAGAGACTTAAGTTATAGCGTATTAACTGAAACTTCCTTTCGGTAGGATACCCAAACTCATTCTAGATTTTGACTACTCAGCTGTGCGGGCTAACTACTAATTAGAAAGAATCATTCCACATAACTCCCTTAAATGGGTGTATGGTAGAAACTTTTCAGTCTAATACCCTGATTTTGGCGTTTAGGTGGAAATACATCTACCTAGTACCCTGATTTAGGCATTTAGGTAGACGATTTCAGCATAATTATCCCTCCATTGCACGCCTGGAATTGCTTGGGGTTTGTTTATCATCCTTCTGCGACACAGTTCATCAGCTTTTCTTCCACTGTCTTATTATCAAGCTTGCGGCCAATGCAAACCCGTTGGGCGCCTGATGGCCCTGGCCATTCGGAGTCTTCAAGCTGAACCCGTTTACTTGTGAGCTGGAAAAAGTGGCGGGCGGTACTTTCTTGGCGCCAGAGAATTCCCTTCATGAGAAACAGTTCTGGCGGCAGATGAGAGTCAAGGAACCGCACCCTTTGCGAAAGCGCTCAATTCTTTATCACTGTGATAAATTGAGAATGATAATCATTCCAATAGTCCCTTCATCCGGATAAACTAGCGTGAGCCAACCCCAAACGGATCGGTCTTATGATGTTGTGATCGTGGGCGCCGGAGCGGCAGGCATCGG
>JAKSDM010000299.1 GCA_022360135.1 Pseudanabaenales cyanobacterium
CGCGACCGGCATGAGCATCACGCTCGGGTATCATCGCATGATGTCCCACCAGTCGTTCAAGGCGGCGTGGCCCGTGCGGTTCGGGACGCTGGTGTTCGGGGCCGCGGCTTTCCAACAGTCCGCGCTTCTCTGGGCCTCGGAGCACCGCCGACATCATAAATTCGTCGATCACGACAAAGACCCCTACGACATCACGCGGGGGTTTTTCCACGCGCACATCGGCTGGCTTCTGTTTCAGGAGCAGCCGGACGAGCCGACCGACAACGTCAAGGACCTGCGCCGCGACGCGCTTGTGATGTGGCAGCACCGCAACTACCTGCCGATCGCGTTCGCGGCGAGCTTCGGGCTCCCCGCGCTTCTCGGCGGGCTGCACGGGGGCTGGGTCGGCGCGTTGGGCGGTTTCCTTCTCGCCGGCGTGACGCGACTCGCGCTCGTCCATCACTCGACTTTCTTCATCAACTCGCTTTGCCACACGCTCGGCCGGCAGCCGTACTCGAGCCGGTGCTCAGCCCGGGACAGCGCCGTCATGGCGTTCCTGACCTTCGGCGAGGGCTACCACAATTTTCACCACGAGTTTCAGCACGACTATCGCAACGGCGTGAAGCCTTGGCATTTCGACCCGACCAAATGGGCGATTTGGGCCTTGAACAAAGTCGGCTTGGCGAGCGACCTCCGGCGTCTGCCCGACGAAAAGATCCTTCACGCCGAAACCGCCGAACGCCAGCGACGGCTGGACGAGCGGATCGAGACCTCCGCGCCGGCGCACTTGACCGAGTCCGTGCTCGCAAACTGGAACGCGGCCAAGTCTCGACTCCAGGAAGCCTATCACCATTGGGAACAACGCGAGGCCGAATATCGGCGCGCGCTCGAAAAGAAGCTCGAAATCTCCCGCGAACGCTTGGCCGAGCTGCGCCGCGAATGGCAGGACGCCCGCGCGGCTTTCCGCCTGTCGATCCGCGAGTGGAGCGAGACCCACCAATTGATTCTTTCGCACTTCACCGCTCCCGCCGCGGCGTGAACGCGCGCGCCTAGAGCGACAGCAAGTAGGCGATCAAGTCGCGCGTCTCCGCCGGCGACAGCGTTTCGTCCATCGCGGGCATGGCGGACTGAAGTTCCCCGGACTCGGCGATTCTTTCCGAAGGAATCTCGACCACCTCCTCGCCTTCCAAGCGCAACCGCACCCCCGTCTCGTCGCGCCGCTCAACCACGCCATCGAACACGACGCCGTCGTTCGTCGTCACCTTC
>JAKSDM010000644.1 GCA_022360135.1 Pseudanabaenales cyanobacterium
ATTTCCAGCAGCCCAAGATTCGTCTCTTGCTAGTGGATGATCAAGTTGATCCGAGACAACAGTTGGCGATCGCTTTATCTCAGGAGAAAGATTTCCAGGTGGTGGGGCAAGCCAGTCACGGTCGAGAAGCCATCAAGCTAGCGAGTCAACTGCAGCCCGATGTCATTTTGATGGATATTTGTATGCCTATCTGTGATGGGATAGTCGCCAGTCGTACTATTCATCAACGGTGTCCCTGGATTAAGATTTTGGCCTTGGCCAACTCTGGTGAGGAGCAATATATTTGGCAAGCCCTACAAGCTGGGGCTTTGGACTATCTGCCGAAAAATACACCGCATGAAAAGATTGCGGCGACTATTCGCAATTTTTACCAAGGATACAGTTCTCTCCATTCAACCATTGCCCCGACTGAATAGTTCGATTCTAGAGCCGATACATCACACCAAACCCATTTCAGTCAGACCCAACTTCACAACTCATCAGTTGGGAGGCAACTCGAGCGACGTTGCTTTCGTCTAAAAGTAGGAGCGACGTCTCTAGCATCTGCCTCCACATCATCAAGCACAATTCAAATACGATCATTTCTTAACGACTTCTCACGCTCATGGATTTGCCGGGTCGCAGCAGCTGGAAATTAATCCTTATTATTGCGCCAACAGCTTGATGTAAGGCCCTTGATGGAACTACAGAGTTTTAGTCAGAGGAATTCCAATGGATGCCTATGAATACTTCTCAAAAACCTAACCCTTACTCTGCTCTTCACCAAAAGACTCAGCGGCCTGCCGCCAGAGCTACGGAAGCTGCTAGACGGGAGATCCACCATCCGCTTGATGATGAACGAAAATTATTAGAAATTCTCGAACACCTCTCCCAGCAAGAGGAAGATTTAGCGGTCAATACTCTCTACACCCCTGAAGCGCCAGCGCCAATGACGGAGGCGCCGCCGCAAACAGTGTGGTTCGAGTCATCTGTGCAAGATGATTCTCTCACGACATCAATTCCAGACGGCGCCAAACCA
>JAKSDM010000689.1 GCA_022360135.1 Pseudanabaenales cyanobacterium
ACGAATTCCGGTCTTAAATAAGGGGAGTTTGGCTTCCTTTAATACTGCTCTGACCTCTTCCCCCGCCTTACTGGGTTTAGGTGGAATCAATGTTAGCAAGATCCGGTAGTGCTCAGCCCGAATCGATTGCAAGCATTCAACGGTTAGCACTAACACATCTAAGGCTAATACATCGGGTGTGGTTGGCAGCACTAGCAAATCACAGCTATTCACTAGGGCTTTCAGGTCATCGGCAGTGGGGCGGGCCTGAGTATCAATTACAACATAACGATAGGGACGCAGTTGCTCCCCCGCCTGCCACTCATCTACGACCTTAAAGGGCAACTCACCCCGACTCGCCCACCCGATCGCCGAACGATTTGGATCCGCATCGATCAATAAGGTTTCTGCCTGTCCCTGCAGATAGGCAGCTAGATGAATGGCCGTTGTGGTCTTACCCACGCCTCCCTTGAAACTAGCGACGGTGATAATCATGTCCTTAGGGTAGTTGGGGATAGGGGCATGGGGAAGGGGGGATAGGGGAGATGGGGGAGATCGGGGAGATCGGGGAGATCGGGGAGATGGGGAGGCTGGGGGGGGGCACGGGAGGCTTGGGAAGAAATTAATCAAGGAGTAAAGGAGAGAAGGAGTAACATCGAATGGCACTGAAATAAGCCATGTGGGCAATGCCCACCTACGGAATATCAGGGCTTTTAGCGATTTATAAACGCTTATTTCAGTGCCATTCCACCCCCCACCCTATCCCCCCTGCCCCCCTGCTCCCCCTGCCCCCCCCTCTCCCAACAAGCTACATTTGGAGAAGGAAGGAAGTTTCTATCACACTATGACGTGGCGGACATCAAGGCTGTGGTTGCCGAATGCTAAGGCTACCCGAGGGTTGGGAAGGATATTGGGGCGATCGCTGTCGGCGGGGACAGTGATTCTGCTAGTGGGGGATTTGGGCAGCGGCAAGACGACGCTGGTTCAAGGGCTTGGAGAAGGGTTGGGAATTGTGGCGACGATTGATAGTCCAACTTTCACCTTAATCAACGAGTATCTGGATGGGCGGCTTCCTCTTTATCATGTTGATCTGTATCGTTTACAGACGCCAGAGGCGGCTTCCCTTTATTTGGAAGCATATTGGGAGGGGGTAGACTTTCCTTTGGGGATTATGGCGATTGAGTGGGCGGAAAGACTTCCCTATCCGCCGGATAAGCCGCTGCAAATTTCCTTAAAATATGGGACTGAGGCGGGGCGGCAAGTTATTCTGACGGCGTCTAATCAAGAGCAAGCGGATTTACTGGAGGGATTAAGGGTTGATGAAATACTGGCTAATGAAATCTGAGCCGGATGTTTATAGCATTGATGACCTGGAGCGGGATAGGGAGGAGATTTGGGACGGGGTCCGCAATTACCAGGCCCGCAATTTTCTGCGACAGATGAAGCCAGGGGATATGGCCTTTTTTTACCACTCCAACACTAAGCCCCCCGGTATTGCTGGGCTGATGAAAATCACCGACGCTAATATCGATGATCCTACCCAGTTTGACCCCAAGAATCCGTATTACGACCCTAAATCCACCCCAGACAATCCCCGCTGGCAGACAGTAAAAGTAGGTTATGTGGAGACGTTTGCGACTTACATCTCGCTGGATACGCTGAAGCAGACGTTTGAGCCAGATCAACTGCTGGTGGTGAAACGGGGTAATCGCCTTTCGGTGATGCCTGTGGATGAGGTGGCGGCGGAGAAGATTTTAGCGATCGCACAGGGTTAATTTAACGAATAAAGGCTCAGAGGTCTGAGTCCAACATGAGTTCTTCAGAGATATACCAAATCTCGTCTATTTTTCCACAAACTTCACCGTTATCTGCATTCGTCAGGTAAAGGCCATAATTCCAACTCTTTAAATCAGGGTAAAAAACCATACCAGAAATGTACCCCACAACCCCACTGTTGGTTCTTACCTTCTGGCCGAAACGAAATTGAGGCGACGGAAATTGAGGCGGCGGCAATCGAAGTGTGATGGGAGGTATCGGCTCACTCTGCGCCCTAGCGAGGGGGCAATGGTCTTCTGACACAGAGTCCATGCAGGAAATGGGGGCAATGTGATGGATAAGCGTAGAGGAGCCCTCCATGCGGGTCGAATCAGGCTGACTTGATTGGGTCATCCTTAAGCGTTGCTCAAGCCGATGCCGATGTAGAGCGACATTTATAGTGGTATGTAATTCTTTTTCCTGTAAGGGTTTGGTCAGATAGCCGAAGGGGTAGGTAGCTAAGGCTCTCTGCAAGGTTTCCTCATCGGTATAAGCCGTCAGGTAGACCACCGGAATATTCAAACGCATGTAGATTTCCGCCGCTGCCGTAATGCCATCTACATTTCCCTCTAGGCAAATATCCATTAACACGAGATCTGGCGCAGCAGCCGCAGCCATTTTAATTGCTTCTTCACCTGAAGCGACCGTAGATAAAACCTGATGCCCAAACTCCTCCAAGGTTTGTCGGAGGTGGCAGGCAAAAAATTCTGCATCTTCGACAATCAGAATTTTTGCTGTCAAGGGGATAGAATTCTTCAGAGCCATGGCGATCAATGCCAAAAATCACTATCTGATATAGCAGACTCCCTGATTGCAATTAGCTCGTTAATTCATTTGCTTTTTAAAAAAAAGCAGGCATAGAGGCTTGAGGCCTTATTGAACCAAGTAAAAATCCAATGAATATCTCAAGCCTATAATTCTACACTAATGCCATTTTAATTTGGATATTTTGCTCATAGTTCTAAGCGGTTGGGGATTCGGTCTGTTGAAGATCGCTCTGCTGTTTTTTGGCTCGATTACCATGGCCGCCGCCCTTGACATGCATTAGGTCATTGAGGTTATCGGCGCTGATGTCATAGGCAGCGCCAAAGCCAATCACAAAGCGGCCTGATTGAGGTTTTAGCTGGTAAAGTTGAAAGTCTGACAAACCCCGAAACATCTGGATTAATTCCCCAAAACGGGCCTGAAAGCGATCGACAACCTGGTTCCAGTCGTCAGTCTCTCGCTTTAGCCTCACTGTAGTGCAGTTATAGGTGAGACGCCGTCTGGCAAAAATCTGTTCAGTTTTACCTTCATCCTCAATAAACAAAACACTTGCTCTGCCATTGGTTTGCAAATTTCGCGTATGGGTCGAGAGGGCGCTGATATAGATGTAAATATTTCTCCCCTCATCCATCACAAAGGGAGCATAACTAGCATTGGGCGCGCCATCTTCACTCACAGTGCTGAGCACAATACTGCGAAAGTGTTCAGGAAAGCTTTGATAAGCTGCAAGCGCCTCTTCAAATTGAGTCATAGGTTTGTTGCCGGTATCAAACTAGAAAATCCATTAAATTACCCTCTGACTCTAACAACTCATAGTCTCCTCTGGGAGACAGCGGGAACGGTTCACTGCACCTATCCCTGTTGGGTAGAGTTTCTTTGTCACGACATTAATGTGCATGTTCCCCACCATATCTCTACGGGAATTCCAGCTTATAACTTGCGCATGGCTCACCGGAGTCTCCGGCAAAATTGGGGAAGCTACCTGCAGGAAACCTACTTTTCCTGGGCGCTGATGAAGCAGATTACAGAGCAGTGTCATCTGTATCATCCCAGTTGTGCTTATCAGTCTTTCCAATCCGCCAAATCCAAACGACCTCAATTCTAGAGTAATGAGACTGAAATAATCTCAGAGTCTTGTCTTAGGGTGCGAGAGTATAGCTTACGCACCCGGTTCGCCCCACAATGTATTCCGTCCAAGCGAGAACGCTATCTTCACAGATATCTTTAAGCATGAAACTCGGCTTTGTTTGTGTGTTTTTGATTGAAATACACAAACAAAGCCAGTAATTTTAAAATCAAAATCTTGGATAAACATTTTATGTCAACTCTATTGCACGTATCATGCCTGAGTATTACATGTCATGCTTTAAATGTATTTCAAATCGTATTGCGCGCTGTACCTTTAGATGTATTTAAAGAATTTGTGAAGACGGCAATGAAAATAAGTTATAAATTATAATTTGAAGTGTGTTTTTATATTTAAAGGTGCGGAGATGATAGCAAGATTTAGCGCAATCATATTATTGTCAAGTCGATTTAAGTTTTGTTAATTGGACAGTCAGATTAATTTATCTCTAACTTTGGCTTAGACTATTATTTTTGTTGTTTAAATTACTAATCCAATAGACAACAAATACTAATCCAATAGACAACAAAACTTAAAGTAAGAAGGCTTTTGATGGTCAGCCATTAAGGCTAATTTCCTGAGCGAACTTTGATGACTTGCTGACTGTCTAACTGCCTACCGCTATGGCTTGTGGCTTATACCTATTGGCTGCATGTTCAAAAATAGCATATGCATATATATGCCATATATAGTGTTTTTGTCTGAGAAGAACGATATCAGGGTTTTTACTGATTCCTCAAAGCTTTTCCTTCTATAGACTTGGGGATAATACAGACATATCGTTTAAGACGACACAGACAGCTTTCGGAACGGTTACATCTACGATTCTGTTTACGTTTAAATGAGTCCTCTTTCGAGCCAAATGATTCGATCTTTAAGTTC
>JAKSDM010001149.1 GCA_022360135.1 Pseudanabaenales cyanobacterium
TGATGTCTGCAAACCATACCAAACTTGACTGAGAATATCTCGCCCTAAGCCATCGGCGCCGAACCAGTGTTCTGCCGTGGGTGGACTCAGGCGAGCCGCATAGTCCCGATCGGCAGCTGGATTGTAGGGCCTGAGAACAGGTGCCAGCACTGCCGCAAGGACTATGAAAACTGTCAAACCTAACCCAATCATGCCTGAGGTTGACTGCAGAAATCTTTTAACTACCCGCTGTTGAAGCAATTGGGAGCGATTCCCCGGTTCGGTGGGAAGGTGAGGGGTCATTGTTTGACTAAGTAAAGGTAGGGGATTAGGGGTGAGGGATTGGAGGAATAAAACCCGCTTGATTAAACTGGGATTGCCTAACCCGAATGGGTTGCTGCTACTTATATTGAATCCTGGGGTCTAACAGCGCGTAGGAAATATCCACCAGCAGGTTGATTAGCACAAACGCGATCGCAACAAAGATGACACCCCCCTGCACCACTGGGTAGTCGCGATTCAGGATACCCCCATAGATCCATGCGCCGATGCCGGGCCAGGCAAAAATCGTTTCTGTCAGAATGGCGCCCCCTAAGAGCGTTCCAAATTCTAACCCGACAATTGTCACGACCGGCAGCATGGCGTTCTTCAGCGCATGCTTAAAGATAACCCTGGGTTCTAATACGCCTTTCGCCCTGGCTGTACGGATATAGTCCTGGGACAATACTTCCAGCATAGCGCTTCGGGTAATCCGGGCCAGAATCGCCAGCGGAATGGTGCTCAGGGTCAAGGCGGGCAAAATCAGGTGGGCTATGGTGTCTCTAAAAGCAGTTATGTCCCCCTGGATCAAGGTATCGAGGAGGTAGAACCCGGTGATCGGCTGAAAGCTTAAGCCGACCTGGATACTGATGCGGCCGCTGGGGGGCAGCCACTGCAAGTTCACCGCAAATAGATAAATCAGCAGCAGGCCCAGCCAATAGACGGGCATGGAAACTCCAATCAGTGAGCCGCTCATGGTTAGATTGTCCAGCACACTATTTTTGCGCACCGCTGCGATCACGCCAGCCGGAATCCCTAGGGTAAGGGCGATCAGCATGGCGGCGACTGATAGCTCAAAAGTAGCGGGCCAGCGGATTTTGAGTTCTTCAATGATGGGGAAGCCAGTGATGATGCTCTTGCCGAAATCGAAACGGATCAAATTCCATAGGAAGCTAAGGTACTGGAGCGGCAAAGGTTCATTCAGCCCCATCCGCTCTCGTAAAGCCTCGACCTGATCAGGCGCGGCGCGATCGCCCAATAAGACCACTGCTGGATCCCCTGGAATCAGATGTAGAAAGGCGAATACCAGAAAGGTAATGCCCAAGAGGACCGGAATCAGATTCAGCAGGCGTCTAAGAATATAACGACCCATGGGGATTACCTGAGATTAATTCTTTTCAACCTGATCAAACGGCTCAGACCCAAACGGACTGGGTGTCCAGCCATCGACGTTGATGCGTTTAGCCAATAAGGGTTGGGAGTGGACAATCGGGATGCGAAGCACTTCTTTAAACAAGATGTCATCCACCTCGGCATAGAGTTTGGCCCGTTCTTCCTGAACACTCTCAGCCCGAGCCTTATCGAGCAGCTCGAAGACGCGATCATTTCGCCAATTTCCCAAGTCGGCAGTGGCGCCGGGGCCAAAGTGGGCGTATAAGAAGTTGTCTGGGTCGCCGTAGTCCCCTGTCCAGCCCAGCATAAAGGCTTGGTAACCCGGTGCTTTGTTGCGATCTTCTAGGTAGGCGCCCCAGTCCTTGGTTTTCAGCATCACGTTAACGCCAATGGCGTTGAGTTCGGCGGCGAAGGCTTCGGCGATAGGTTTGGGGCTCGGGTAGTAGGGACGGCTGACGGGCATATACCAGAGTTCCAGGTCGAACCCGTCGGGATACCCTGCTTCTGCCAACAGAGTGCGAGCTGCATCGGGATCGAATTTGTAGTCTTCTATGTCTTTAGACTGGAACTCGATCAGAGAGGGGGGGGTAAAATGGCCGTCTGTTTGGCCTAACCCTTTCCAAAACGCTTCTACAATGGCATCTTTATTGATGGCTTGGGCGATCGCTAACCGTACTTTGGGATTAGAGAGGGGTTCGTAACTGGGATTCAAGGCCAGGTAGCCAACGTTGAAGGATGGACGGAAAACAGGTTCCAGATTCGCGTCCATCTCGATTTCAGATAATTGATCGGGGGTCAGCTCCACCGTGAAATCTAGGGTATTAGCGCGTAGCTGGGCTAGTCGAGCGGCGGGATCATTGACAAAGCTGATCACCAGCTGGTCTTCTTTAGGTAATCCCTCTTTCCAGTAGTTTGGATTTTTTTCCAGGATGATGCGATCCCCCGAGCGCCATTCCTTGAAGACAAATGCTCCAGTCCCTACTGCAGTGGAAGCAGGGGTGCCGTACTCCGCCCCCGCTGCTTGAATCGCCTGGGGACTAGCAATGCCGAAGTAAGCCGATGCGATCGCTGCGGGAAAAGCGGCAAAGGGCTGATTCAACACAAACTCGACGGTGAAGTTGTCAATTACATTAACTGCTTTAAGGAGAGAGTCTGGATCGCCTTTGAAACCGCTGAAGAGGTATTCCCAGGTAGCATAGGTCTTGCCAGCATCCCGAAAACCCAACTCACTTTCTGGATCCCACCAACGCTCCACATTAATCTTGACAGCCGCTGCGTTAAAGTCGGTTCCATCGTGGAATTTTACCCCTTCCCGCAGTTTGAACGTCCAGGTCAAACCATTATCCGAAACGCTCCAATCAGTCGCCAAACTGGGTTCCAGCTCCGTCGTTCCAGGCACAAATTCAATCAATTGATTATAAATTTGATGTTGGACAATTAGTGAATTACCGTCTTCAACATTCCCTGGCTCCAGATTGACTGGCTGTCCTCCAGCCCCATAGATCAGCGCCCCTGTATCTGGCGCAGTCGCTACTTTGACGGTTGCAGCCTCCTCACTAGTGGAGGGTTGGGACCCTGTACAGTTGGCCAGGACCACAGCCAGGGTCAACGCGAAAAAAGCTATAATGACAAACCGGAATTGCCTAAAACGCCGCATCGATTTCAACTCCTCGGCTAGCACGACTCTTCATCATGGACGCACCCCTCGAACCTCTGAACTGAAGGGTGATCTCTATTAAGAGTACTTTACTAGCACAGTGGCAATTATAAGACCTGACTCTACGATTAGCTTTGTCGGATTTGCAGTCTTGGTCGCAATGAGGCTTTCCAAGGCGCCCGGTGAGCGACGAACATTAATTTCATCCAACTACCGAAGAGATTGTGTTCTTGATCGCGCCGCTTGCTGTTCTACTTACGGAGCGTTTCTCCGCTAGCAATCAGCACAACAATAAATTCTCAACGCATTTCCTGATGGGTGTGATGCAGCTACTGGGAATTCTCCCAATGATTCCGATTCCCTCAAAATTGTTACCTAGGTTTTTCCTAAGCACTCACTTGTTTCCGGAGTCTTCGCAGAGCTCCATTCTGGATTTGGCGGGCGCGCTCACGGGAGATGTTCATCATCCGCCCAACTTCAGCTAACGTCCTTGTCTGGCCGTCATCAAGCCCAAATCGGAGAGCCACAACCCGCTGTTGTTGATCGGTCAGGCCAGCCAGCATCTGCTTGATCTGTTCCTTTTGAAAATTCCGTTCCAGAATCTTTTCAGGGGTTTCATCTGATTGCAACAGGTCAACCAGCTCATGATCCTTGTCATGGCCAACCAGCTTATTCAAACTGGTTGCTTCCAGCGAGCGTTGCAGCAGCAGAGAAAGGGCCTCCGGTTTCATCTCAAACACCTGCGCCAGTTCCTCAAGGGTAGGGCGACGTTTATGTTCACGTTGAAATACTTCAGCCACTTTACGAATCTTGTTTAGCTTTTCGATGACATGAATTGGCAGCCGAATGGTGCGGGCTTGTTGGTGAATCGCCCGCGTCACTGCCTGCCGGATCCACCAGGTGGCGTAGGTGGAGAACTTGTAACCCTTTGTGGGATCAAATTTCTCCACTGCCCGGTTGAGGCCGATGGCTCCCTCCTGAATCAAATCAAGCAACTCGAGCCCATGTTTCTGATATTTCTTGGCGATCGAGACAACCAGGCGAAGATTGGCGTTGATCAGGCTCTGTTTAGCTCTTTGCCCCTTTTTTACCAAGTACCGCTGCTCTGGCGTCAACTCGTTGGCGGGCCTGTCCAACAGTGGCATCATGGCCTGAACCTGCTTGCCTAATTCTATTTCCTTCACCCCCGTGAGTAAGGGATACCGACCTATCGACTGCAGGTAGGTTCGGACAGTGTCTTGGGAGATATCTGAAAAATTTCGCAACATAACCACATTCAACACATTTGCGACATAATCACATTCCGGCGCGCTAAAGCATTTAACCTCAGTAAACGCAGCCTTTATAGCCTGTCATCACGGTTTAAAACACGTTTTCTTCACACTCTGTAATAAAGTGACAAGATCTGTGATCCTTGTGCTACGGCAGAGATGGTACGATTCGATGACGTGATTTTTTCTTTGGAGCTTTGAAGCGTTTGCAGGTTGCTAGGTTTATGGGTTAAGAGGGAGGGGAATGATCAAGTTGAAAAAAAGTTGGGGAGATTAAAGGGGGAAAATGAGAGAACGTTCTAGCGTTGAAGCGGTGGAAGAGATGACAACTATGCCGCGTTGATGGCGGGTTTATTAGAGTAGCCGTTAATCTGGTCGTTAGGGATCAGAGTTGGTGAGCAGGGCGGTTCGTTGGGTTTGTCTGGCGCGAATCTGGTCCAACTTGGCGTTTGGAATCGCTTGAATCAGATGTTGAGTATACGGTTGCTGAGGGTTGGCGTAGAGGTCGTCAGCTAGACCAATTTCCTCAATGCAGCCTTGGTTCATGACTATAATCCGATCGCTAACAAACTTCACCACACTCAAATCATGGGAAATGAAGATATAGGTTAGGCCAAAATCTGCTTGCAAGTCCTTGAGCAAATTCAGCACCTGGGCTTGCACTGATACATCCAGGGCTGAAACCGATTCATCGCAAATGATAAATCGAGGTTCGCAGGCTAGAGTCCTGGCAATACAGATGCGCTGCCGTTGTCCCCCAGAAAATTCATGGGGCATTCGATTCATGGCGTTAGCGTCTAACCCCACCCGTTCCAGTAAATTAATGGCGCGTTCCCGGCGGTCTGCTTTTGATTCACCCAAGCCATGGATCTGCATTGGCTCCATTAAGGCGGCGCCGATTGTTTGTCGGCCATTGAGTGAACTATAAGGGTTCTGGAAAACAATCTGGAGATAACGACGCAGTTGTCGCAGCGCCTTTGCCTGCAATTTCAAAACCGACTGACCGGCAAAGATAATCTCACCTGAGGTGGGCTCAATCAGGCGCAGCAGGCAACGACTCAGGGTTGATTTGCCACAGCCTGACTCACCCACCAATCCCAACGTTTCACCGGGATAGACCTCAAAACTGACGCTATCTACTGCCTTAAGGGCCGTTTTTTTGCCGAAAAATCCTTGCCGTATCGGGAATTCCTTTGTCAGGCGCCGCACTGATAATAAGGCGGTCTGCTGTAGCAGGAATTGTCTATGCGCTTGGATTTCACACTCACTGACAGTGGCCAAAAGGGCTTCCCGCTCTTCGACAGAATGAATCTTGGAGATAATTTCCAGTTCGCCAATAGCGTTGGTGGTGACTTCCATGAAGTCCGCGACGGTGGGTAGCCGTTTCAATTGTTGATCGACTCGAGGGCAGCAGTTGAGCAGTCCCTGAGTATAAGGATGTTGAGGTTTCGCGAATAGGTCGTAGGTAGTGGCTATCTCAACGGCCTGACCTCGATACATAACAACGACGCGATCGGCAATTTCAGCAATTACCCCCATATCGTGAGTGATGAACAATATCGCCATTCCTCGCGCTATTTGGAGCTCTTGCAGCAGGTGCAGAATGTTGGCCTGAATTGTTACATCCAGAGCCGTCGTCGGTTCATCGGCAATCAAAATTGCTGGGTTACCCGCCAAGGCCATCGCAATCATCACCCGCTGCTGCTGTCCTCCAGAAAGTTCATGGGGATAGCGATTGATGCTCATCTTCGGGTTTGGCAGCTTAACTTCATCGAACAGAGCGATCGCCCGCTCCCGAGCTTCCACCCGCGTCACTTTCTGATGCAACCGAATGGCTTCTATCACCTGCTGGCCACAGGTAAACACCGGATTCAGCGAGATCAGCGGCTCCTGAAAAATCATGGAGATGATTCCCCCCCGATATCGTCGCCGCTGCTCAGGCGGCAATTTCAGCAGATCAATGGGGTTAGCGGTGGGGGGGTGGGGGTGCTGAAACAGGATTTCCCCTGTGACTTGGGCGGTATGAGGCAACAGTCCCATAATGGCGAGGGCAGTGACTGATTTTCCCGAACCAGACTCACCGACAATCCCCAGCGTCTCTCCGGGCGCCAGAGTAAAGGAAACATGCTGAACTGCTTGAACGGTTTCTCGCTTACTGGTGAAGCGGACAGTGCAATTGCTGACACGAAGGATGGGGCGGCTCATACTGAATTAGGGGCGATCGCGGCTAGATTCAAAATCAATATCAAGCCTCAGCATACTGGACTCAATAGCCGTCCAGCTGTGCAAATTGAGCAAAATTCATTGCCTGGATCTGTTTAGAGATTGGGTTTCCCCATCGTCCAATGATCATTAGGAATGTAATTTAGCTCACGCTCCTGTCGGTTGAAATGGTTCCTAATCTCAAGATTTTTGCGTTTAGTCCAGATGGGTAAACGTTTGTAATATGTAACCAAAACATATTTGCTTTCAGCGTTTAGACAAACTTTCTTTATTGTCGATTATTGCCGATATCAAAGTGTATGGTGCGGCTGCAGAAGTATGGTTGACGTTTTTATCTCCTACTCGCGCAAGGATCAGGAATTTGTTCATACCCTTCATCAGGCGCTGAGTCAGAGTAGTTATGACAGTTGGGTCGATTGGGAGGATATTCCGCCCACAGCGGCTTGGTGGAAAGAAGTTCAGGCGGGCATTGAGTCCGCTCATACTTGTATTTTTGTGATCAGCCCTGATTCTGTTGTTTCTAACGTTTGTCGTCAAGAAATTGACCATGCAGCTAAACATAATAAGCGACTCATCCCAATTGTGCGGCGGGATGAATTTGAGCAGCAACAGGTTCATCCCGCCTTGTCTAAGCTGAACTGGCTGTTTTTTCGGGAGAGTGATTCTTTTGAGAGTGCTTTTTCATCGCTGATTAAGGCCATTGATACAGATTTAGATCATGTTCGCAACCATACCCGCCTGCTGGTTCGAGCCATTGAGTGGAGCGACCAAGGGTGGAACAATCATCTGTTGCTCCGAGGCAGTATTTTGGAAGAAGCTGAGCAATGGTTGACACAGAGCGTCGGTAAAGCGCCAAGCCCGACTAATCTCCAAGCTGAATACGTCACTATCAGTCGTAAGGCTGCCAATACTCGACAAAGAATCACGGTTGGCGTTCTCTCCTTGCTCCTGTTGCTATCGGTGGGATTAGGCGGATTGGCCTTTATTCAGTTCATACGAGCTGAACGGGCTGCAACGGTGGCTAAATTAAGAGAACAAGCGGCGGTTGTGCTGAATTGGCTGCCAACTGCGAAGGCGGCCGAAGGTCTCGTGCTGGCGATTGAGACGCTTGATCGGAGCAGGACATCAGCGCCAGCTGCTTTCAATGCAGCGCAGTCTAGTTTGTTGAGTGCTATAGAGATTGCCAGAGAGCAAAATCGATTCCAAGGCCATGAGTCTGGAGTGTTGTCAGTCGCCTTTAGTCCAGATGGGCAGAGTATTGTCAGTGGCGATGAGGACGGTGTAATGCGGCTGTGGAGCTTAAAGGGCGGTGCTATTGGCCAACCCTTTCAAGGTCATGAGGAAGGGGTCTCGGCGGTGGCTTTTTGTCCAGATGGGGGGTGTATTGTGAGTGGCGGTTGGGACGGTGCGGTGCGGCTGTGGGACTTGGAGGGCGACCCCATCGGCCAACCCTTTACAGGTCATATAGGTGTGATCGCTTCAGTAGACTTTAGCCCGGATGGACAGCGCATTGTGAGTGGCGGTTGGGACGGTGCGGTGCGGCTGTGGGACTTGGAGGGCGAGCCCATCGGCCAACCCTTTCAAGGCCCTGAAGAGGGAGTCTCTGCGGTCGCCTTTAGTCCGGATGGACAACGCATCGTCAGTGGTGGCGGGGATGGCGCGGTGCAGCTATGGGGTTTGGATGGCGATCCTATTGGCCAACCCTTTCAAGGCCCTGAAAAGGAAGTCTCTGCAGTTGCCTTTAGTCCA
>JAKSDM010001664.1 GCA_022360135.1 Pseudanabaenales cyanobacterium
ACAGAGACGGCTGTCAGAGCTTCCATTTCAACCCCCGTTTCGGCTTTGGTTTTAACCGTAGCTTGGATCTGGTATCCCGGCAGGGCAGAATCGGGGGTAATCTGCACCTCAATCTTTTGCAGTGGCAACGGGTGACAAAGGGGAATCAGATTGGCTGTTTGCTTGGCGGCCATGATACCGGCTAATCTTGCGGTTCCTAGCACGTCGCCTTTGGGGGTGTCGCCAGCGGCGATCGCCGCCAATGTTGCTGGCGACATGCGCACCTGTGCCGCCGCGATCGCCTGACGCACCGTAGGATCTTTAGTGGACACGTCCACCATCTGAGCCTGTCCTCGGGCGTCAAGATGGGTTAGTGGATGGGCGGCGGACGTTTCTGGATTAGTTGGCATAAGAGATTGTTAGGGTTTTCAGAGTGTGTTACGATGAATTCTGCTCCAGGGCCTGTAGCTCAGTGGACTAGAGCACGTGGCTACGGACCACGGTGTCGGGGGTTCGAATCCCTCCTGGCCCGGTTATAACACTATCAATCGTAGGGACGTGGTATAACCCTGTCCTTACGATTGTATTTTCAGAAGCTCTACTGCTGATCTTAAGGTTGCTTGATGGCATAGACATCTTTCCCACGACTTAAGGCAAACCGCAGCGAATGAGGAACATCTTTGCTAGATGCAGTGATAAAGATTAACAGTCCCAGGCAGACCATGGCCCCTGAGAAACCAAAAATGGCCCGGTAGCCAATTTCATTGGCTATTAACCCTAGGATTGGGCCTGCCAGGGCAATACCCGTATCAAACCCCATCATACAGAGACCAAACAATCGTCCCCGTTCGTCAGGCTGGGAGCGATCCGCTATTAGCGCTGCAATCATCGGAATCAGCGTGCCAGACCCGGTCCCTTGCAATAACCCGCCGAGTAAAAACATCGGGGCGCTGTGGGCGGACCACAGCATTAGCATCGAAAGGGTGTAGAAGACCAAACCGAGGGTAATAAAGCGCCCCCGACCGTGACGATCTGAGGCTCGCCCCGCTACTAAGCGAATGCTAAAGCTTGAGATCGCAGCGGCTGTGTAAATCAACCCCACATTCAAATTCACCCCCGTCTCGCGCATATAAAGTGGGACGAAGGTGCTAAGCGCACCGAACGCCAGTCCAACCAACAACAGAATTAGGGAAGGAATCCGGATGCGAGGCGTCAAGAGTAGTCGCCAAAACAATTGAGTCCCTTGCGCAGATTGGTTCTCTTGAGGGTAAGCGGGTCGCCTAGCTTCCTTCACCTGGGTGGCGCAAATTAGTCCCACTGTTCCCAACCCAATAGCGGCCAGAAACACCAGAACAAAGCCAAACCATTCCTCCAGATACCCGCCTAAGGCGGGACCTAGCGCTAATCCTAACGGATTCACTAGACTCATATAGCCGATCACTTCCCCCCGATTCTGTGGGGGAGATATGTCGACTACCAAGGCGCTGTAGGCGGTCGCAAACGCTGCAATGCTAACGCCATGAAACGCTCGCACTGCGAGCATCAGTAGAATGGTTAGATCGAGGCGCCATGCCTGAGAGAGGAAAGCACCCTCTAAGCTGATAGGCGGCAGCGCCTGCATCGCCAGATAGCCAATTGGGGCGATCGCAATCACGCTCGCGCCAATCAGCAACACCTGCTTGCGCCCCTGGAGGTCAGCCATCCGGGCCAAACTTGGGCGAGCCGCCAGCAGTCCAATGGCGAACGATCCCATGACCA
>JAKSDM010000069.1 GCA_022360135.1 Pseudanabaenales cyanobacterium
GCTGCACACCCGCCCACCCCATCGGAGCCTGCATGGTGTCCTCCGAAGGCGCTTGCGCCGCCTACTACAAATACGGTCGGTCCCAAGCCCTCCCTCAACCCGCTGGCGCTCCCTCATAAAAACAATTACAACCCAGCCAGACAACCACTTACCCTGTCTTCTGTCTCTTCAATATGACCGTTTCTCTCCCCAGACCTATCCCTCCTAAACCGCCCCGCCTGTGGGACAAAACTGTGACCCTGGCCCACGGCAGCGGGGGACGGGCCATGCAAGATCTGATTGATGCTTTGTTCGTCAGGCAGTTTCAGGAAAAAACCCCCGCTTCTTTGGAAGATCAGGCGCGAATTCCTCTGGCTGAAATGACCGCCCAGGGCGATCGTCTGGCCTTTACCACCGACTCCTTTGTGGTCGATCCACTGTTTTTCCCTGGCGGCGATATCGGCGCGCTAGCAGTGAACGGCACGGTCAACGACTTGGTGGTGAGCGGCGCCATTCCCCGCTATCTCACCTGCGCCATGATTTTAGAGGAAGGTCTGCCGATGGCGACCCTGCTTCAGGTCGTCGCCAGTATGGCAGCCGCCGCCAAGCAGGCTGGGGTCGCCATTGTCACAGGCGATACGAAGGTAGTGCCGCGCGGTTCTGCCGATAAGCTATTTATCAACACCGCTGGCATCGGCGTCATGCGCACTGGCGTCACCCCGGCAGCAACTCACCTTCAGCCGGGAGACGTGGTGTTGGTGAATGGGCCGATTGGCAACCACGGTGGCGCTATTCTGGTTGCCCGAGGAGAATTGGCTTTAGAAACGGATCTGCAAAGCGACTGCCAGCCCTTGAATGGTTTGGTAGATAGGATTGTTTCCGTCTGTCCCGAGGTCAGAGCCATGCGGGACGCCACCCGGGGCGGACTGGCGACCGTGCTGAATGAATTTGCCGATAGCGCCCAGGTGGGCATTCAGCTCCTAGAAGACCAGCTCCCTGTCGATGAAGCGGTGCAGGGACTGTGCGAACTGCTAGGATTAGACCCGCTCTATCTGGCCAACGAAGGCAAACTGGTGGTTGTAGTCCCGCCCGAAAAGGCCCAGGCAGTGTTGTCGGCGATGCGATCGCATCCCACTGGCGCTCACAGCTGCATGATCGGCCAGGTGACGGATGGCCACTGGGTGTCGCTCAAGACTGCTTTTGGCAGCGAGCGCATCATCGACCGGCTTGTAGACGATCAGCTGCCGAGGATTTGCTAGTGCATGAACTTGGGATTACTCGAAATATTGTTGCGATCGCTACCGAACATGCCCAGGCAGCCAAGGTGCGGCGCATCACCCTGGAGATCGGCCAGCTCACTGCTATCATGCCCAACGCCATCCGTTTCTGTTTCGACGTTTGCACCCAGGGAACTGTTCTGGAAGGGGCCACCCTGGAGATTCTGGAGCGTCCCGGCATCGGTAGGTGTCGTGAATGCGGTCAGCAACTTGAGCTAAGCCAGCCATTTGGAGTGTGCGATTGCGGCAGCGCTCACCTAGAAATTATCCAGGGCGAAGAACTAACCATCAAAGCATTGGAGACGGAAGTGTTATGTGTATAACCTGCGGTTGCTCCGACGGAGCTCAAGTCACTTTTACCCGCGTTGATCAGCTGATCAATCAGCAGACGCCAGACCCGCCATCGGTAGCATCTCATACCCATACTCATACCCTTGCCGATGGCTCCGTCATTACCCACTCCCACGATGGGGCGTCTACCCCTTCCCACAACGGCGCCTCCACTCATCACCATCATGGGGAGGTGAATCACTCCCACGATGGGGCTCC
>JAKSDM010000663.1 GCA_022360135.1 Pseudanabaenales cyanobacterium
AAGTAAACCGGGATCAGCTCCAGTTCCCACATGAAAAAGAACAGCAGCATATCCTGGACTGCAAAGACCCCAATTTGGCCGCTATACATCGCCAACATCAGGAAGTAGAACAGACGAGGCTTTAAGGTCACCGGCCAGGCGGCCAAGATGGCTAAGGTGGTAATGAAGCCGGTCAGCAAAATCAGAGGCATGGACAGTCCATCAGCCGCTAACGACCACTTCAGGCCCACACTGGGCGCCCAGGCGTAGCTCTCCACCAGCTGTAAGTCTGAGCTACTTAGGTCATAGTTGAGATAGAAGGCAGCGACAATCAGAACAAAATCAATCAACCCGACCGTCAGGGCATACCAACGCACCGTTTTGCCATCCTGATCAGGCAGGAATGGAATCAGCAACGCCGCTATGATTGGGAAAAGAATGATTGTGGTAAGCCAGGGAAAGTTAGCAATATCCATACAAAGAGGCTGTAAAAGTCGGCTGTCGCTAGACAACGGCCAAAAGCCGCCCGTCGCAAACATCTGGCTGATCTCACCGAGAGAGTCGATGGAATCCATTCATATAACTTTAAAAAGAAAACCTGCGATCCCCATAAGTTGATCGTATTTCTTAAGAGTCTGAAATATTTTTGTTTATAGGCGTTTAGGTTAAAGCCAAGATATCAATGATTGCCCAACCTCAAGTTCATATTTGGACTCGTCAAGAATATATTTGCATGGCCTCAATCGGCCTATTCGATGGGCGGCGGGTGGAATTAATTGCAGGACAGGTCATTGATATGGCTGCAATGAAGAGCCCCCATGCAGTGACTGTTGACCTCGTTGATATGGCTTTGAAGGTGGTTTTTGGGCCTGGTTACTATATCCGTCAGCAAAAGCCGTTTGTGATTAGCGATATTTCAGAGCCAGAACCCGATGTTGCTGTGATCAAGGGAGACAGTCGCGATTTTACTGACGCCCATCCCACTGCTGCTGAGCTGATTGTGGAGGTGGCCGATTTTTCTCTAAGCTATGATTGCACAGTTAAGGGCAGCCTCTACGCCAAAGCAGGGATGGCGGAATATTGGATTGTGAATCTTGTCGATCAACAGCTAGAGGTTTATAGTCGGCCTAGGCCCGATACGAAGGCTGACTATGGATTTAGCTA
>JAKSDM010000446.1 GCA_022360135.1 Pseudanabaenales cyanobacterium
TAGCATAGTCTTTACCCGCCGCTTTCAACAGAAATTTTTCGATGGCTAAACCGATAGCCGTTCCGATGATCCAACCCGCCACAAGACCAATCCCAGCGCCAGCAGCCACCGGCATAATTTCTCCCCCCAACGTACCGGCTACAACCCAAACCCCCGTTAATGTTCCAATCCCAACGACAGCGCTGGCTATAGTGCTAGCGATCGCGCCTAATGGAGCCCCTGCAGCCGCCATCGTCCAAGCAGCAACTTCTAGGCCCAGTACACTGCCGATGGCAGTTCCAAAAGCCATGACCACTGAACTTCCAATGGTCGCCCCCACCATCGCAACACTCCAGAACACCAGTCGAGACGAAAATAGAGTAAACAAAAATAGCAGAACAAAAGGGTGATAAGAAATTCGTTGAGTTTTGATGGGAATTGGAGCAGTCTTAACCTGGAGGGGGAAAGAATAGGTTTCTGGGAAACCATTGGTGTGAAGACGAAGTTGGCGAACATATCGCTCACCCGCCATCAATTTATTCGTATTAACTGTAATTTGGCATTCAGCCTGATTACTCTCAAACGTCTCCGGCTGAAATGAAATCCAAACATGGGAGCCCGATCCAGATGGCGGATCATTAGGATGGGGTTCAACTTCCCAAGTTCCCTTAAGTGTTACCTCAGAAACAAGATTATTAAGGGTAATACTTTGAGTTAACTTTTGCCCCAATCGTTTCGCCCTAAAGTCAAGGCTCGTTTGACTGAATTGAATCTCTGGCGAATAGATCGGATTGGCGGGAATTGCTTGCAAGGCGGCCGATGCATTTGGGAAGCGATCCTGGAGCCTGGGCTCCACCATTTTTTCGATCCATTCAACCCAATGAAGGCTAAGTTTGGGAACCAAATGCTTAAACTTAATTTGATAACTAATGTCTACTAAATTACCGATCTCATCTGATTGAGTTCCCGTAATTAAACAGAGAAGAGTCATGCCCAAGCCGTACAAGTCTGAAGCTTCGGTTAGTTGGCGATTAAACAGCTGTTCAGGGGGCATAAACCCCAATGTTCCTTTCACCACACTACTGACGCCGATTTCCCCATCACCAATACGAGCAAACCCAAAATCAACCAAATAGACATTAACTTGGTCGTCAACCAAAATATTGTCCGGCTTGATATCTCGATGAATAACTACGGGAATCCTATTTTGGAGATAAGCGAGTATCTTTAGAATGGAAGTCGCAATGTGTTGGATTTCAGATGGGCTAAAACTGCGTAAAAGCCTTAGGGAAGAGGCATTTTTATATTCCTGGACCATGCAAAATCCTGCTTCTGTCTGGAAGCAGTCGAGATAGCGAGGAATACCTGGGTGATCAAGCCCACGCAACACCTGAATCTCTCGATCATAAGCATCGTAATCTGACCAACTCGCGTCAACTCTAGCGAATTGAAACTGCTTAATAACAACGGGCTGTTGAATCCTGATATCTTTTGCAAGATAGGTGACTCTTCCCCCGGCGCGATTAGAGCCCAGCGTTTTTTCTACTTGATAACCCTGACTAATAAAATCTGGGAAATGACTCATAACCCTCTTAGATTTCGTAGGTTTTGGGGTATATTCAACAGTGCTTTGACTTCAAATCATGAAGTGAGTATGTCACCACACCTACGCCACCACCCCTGACACCCAGCATATGGTTCCTCAGCAAAAACATTTTAATGCATGCTTCATGGTGGATGCAGCTGATTCCGGTGGACCAGATAAGGCTAGTGAGAAATCTTACCAAAGCTTCACATCATGGGCATCTGCAACAAGTCTATATTAACCCTCGCCAAATCTATAGAGTTGTTTGCGGATCGTTCGCTAAAAGTGTTGGAATTATAAGTAACAGATTTGCCTTAGATCAAAA
>JAKSDM010001262.1 GCA_022360135.1 Pseudanabaenales cyanobacterium
CAGCATTTGTATTCGAGTTTTAACCATCTCACCCATGTGAATAGCAAGCAACACCTGCGATTCAGCAGTCAGGGCGAGCAAAATTTTGTCAGTATTTCACCCTTTGGCGATCAGTATGAATTGGATTGGCTAATTGTAGTGGCCATCCCTGAATCAGACTTCATGGGACAAATCATGGTTAACACTCGTAATACCACATTTTGGTGGCTGAGGACGACCAGATGAGTCGTCTGTTGATGGTTAAATTGTTGACTTCATTGGGTTTCCAAGTCCGCGAAGCAACCAATGGGGAGGAAGCGGTTAGGTTATGGGAAAGTTGGCGCCCCCATCTGATCTGGATGGATATGCAAATGCGCCTAATGAATGGATATGAGGCCGCCCGAACGATTAAAACGCGGCAGAAACAGGCTCTTAAGCCAACCCCTCAAACTGTGATTATCGCCTTGAGTGCAACTGCTTTTGATGAAGATCGAGTGCTAATGCTGGCATCGGGCTGCGACGATTTTGTCAGTAAACCCTTCAAGCGAGACTTACTCCTTCATACAATGGCTCACCATCTAGGGTTGCGGTACTTTTATGACGAATCTGTCGCCATTGTCAAGTCGCTTGTCGCGATCGCACCTGCCACCGCCGAAACCCATCACTCAATGAGTTGAATCAGTGCTTTCGCCACTGCTTTTGCAGATTGAGGATTTTGACCTGTCACCAGCCTATCGTTAACCACAACATGGGGTATGAAGGGTAGCAGCGCCCTTTTGTACTGAGCCCCACGCTTTTTAATTTCGTCTTCCAGTAAAAACGGCACCGCAGAGGTCAGGCGAATCAAACGCTCCTCAAGGTTGGCGAATCCAGTGGCGGATTTACCGTCTAGCAGGTAGCGACCATCCGCAAGTTGAATGTTCAGGAGTCCAGCCGAACCATGACATACGGCAGCAACGAATCCGCCATTTTCATAAATGGCGGCGGCAACTTGAGCCAGGGTTTTATTGTTGGGAAAATCCCACATGGCGCCATGCCCACCCGCATAATAAATCGCCATGTAATCTTCGGGGTTTAACTGATCAATTGGAATCGGAGTCTCCAGCCTCTGTTTGAGATTAGAATTCTCGATAAATTTACGATTATCCCGATCGCGAAGATTGTAGCTTTTTTTATCCATGGGAGGTTTGCTCCCTTTCGGGCTGGCAAAATCTATTTCAAAGCCTGCATCCGCAAGGATGTTATAAAAGTGGGTGATCTCGCCTAACCAATAACCCGTTTCTTGACCATTGTTTAATCGGTCGTGATTGGTAGCAATAATCAGGATTTTTTTTCTTGTTTTCATACAGCAATTGCCTACAAAAGTTGTTAAGTCGATTTCGCTATCCACAACTCAATCATTGACTGTAGTCGGGATGCTCCATGCCAATTCTTGATGGCGTCCCTAAATAGATTATGAGCAGTCTGTAAGAACCTCGATTCTCAACTCAGCGCCTCTTTATAAAGAGAGAATGGTAATCAATAGGGGGAGAAAAACTCACAACTCAATTAGGGATAATATATTGAGAATTACTATCAATATAGACGATCAAAATGCCTATTAAAAAATGTTGCCTTTAAATCCACCAATTTCCAATGGTTTTGACATCCAAAATACCTCTCCGCCCCCTCAAGCAAGACTCTATTTTAGAAAACTTTATTGCTGCTGTTTAAACAGTGTAGTAAGGTTTGCCTATATGGCTTATGTCCTTCGATCGACAGGGATTGATAGACTTTTATTGATTGCCTATCAGTGACGTTTAGGTTGAGATCGGCAACTTTTCCAAACCAGTTGGAAAAGTTGCGATGTTAGATGATTTCTTGCCAAGTCATTGATCTTTTTTTATTTTTTGTGTATCAAATTTTACGCAGAGATTATCTGGATATCAATCTCAACCGGGGCGTCAAAATCAAGTTAGCTTACTCTCAGAGAAGAGTAAAGTCCTATATAAGACGACAGTTAACAATCCCTTTCTGGCTAACTATTAACGGTCATTTCACCTTGATATTTCGCTTGGTGTTGGCGGCCTTTCTACGTAACCATTATCTACTTAGCAGTTAAGAGGATTACATCATCAGTGGCGCAATGGGAAACCTATGGTTTCCATTTCTCCGAAGGTAATGTTCGTCATGTCTCTAAAGACGTGCTGAGTAAATGTGAAATCAAATACCAGGTAAAGACATCTATTTTAACAAAAGGAGATTTTGATGAAGAAGTCACGCTTAGGCCTTGTATGTTGTTTATTGATAATGCTACTACTGCTGGGTTTTGCCGCTGATGGACTGGCCAGCTCTCAAGCGAAATCCGCAGAACATCTCAGAGTTTTCCTGAGCCAGATTGATGTCGAGGACGTTGCGGAGAATTCAAGCCAAAACTCTGAACGCTCCCATAATGTAATGAGTGTTCAGGCCGCTGAAGTTGCCGCAGATGTCCCGACACATTCAACTGAGTATGCGCTGGATGATGCTCAGTATGGGGATGCTCAGTATGGGGATGCACCGGATGAGAGTGAACTCGGCTATCTGCCCTATGATCGGAATTTGACCGAGGCGGAGAGACGAGGTCAACAGACCTGGTACTTTTGGACTGGGGCGGACGATAAGTACTTTCGACAGTTAGCCAAGACAACCCATGGAGAAGCAGACTTTTTGAATCTGCTGGACGCCCGTCCAGATAGCGAACTGGCTCCGGGTGACACGCACCACCTCCAGCGCAATGAGCGCTTCAAGCAGATCGGCGTAATCAATGATCCAGAATGTAAGGCGGCAACCCAGCCAGACGAGTATGGCTTATGGTTGGATCAGTGTAATAAAGATTCCCATGCGACTGGAATTATGGGGTTGCGCAAATTCAAAAATCCAGACTTTGACCCTGAGACATGGGATGTAGCCGCCTACTATCAGCCGGGAGAAGCCAGAGCCCAGATCGAACCTCCCTATAGGATGGGCATAACTTGCGGCATTTGCCATATCGCATTTAATCCGCTGAATCCTCCGAATGACCCGGAAAATCCAAAATGGGAAAATATAGATGGACTGATTGGCAACCAATATATCAGTGAGCCGGCCTTATTCGGCGGCAACATTCCCTTCGAAGACTTTCGCGCCCAGGTGCTGATGAACCAACCCCGGGGAACCTCTGACACTTCTCGGCTGCCGACCGATCATATCGATAATCCAAATTCGATTAACGGTGTCTTTAACCTGGCGGACCGCCCCAAGTATGAGGAGGTTATGAATGATGGGAAGACAACCAAGGCAGTGTCCCACATTCTCAAGGACGGCGCAGATTCCATTGGCCTTGACACGATCTCAGTGCGCGTCTATGTGAATGAAGGCACCTGTTCAGATTATTGGCTGACCTTACATGACCCCTTATTGGGAAGAACGCCGCAGCGCCCCTTTGACATTGAGAAAGCCAGACGGGAATGTGAAGGTTGGCGGCAAACGGAAGCGCGCATGCCGGATGCGGCAGCGTATCTGAAAACCAATAAACCCATGCACCTGGAAGATGCGCCGGGCGGTAAGGCGTATTTGACCCAGGATAAGTTGGTTCTGGAGCGAGGCAAGATCGTCTTTGCCGATACTTGCGCCGCCTGCCATTCCAGTAAGCAACCCCCGGCGGAAATCGCAACTGTTCCTGAACAGGCGAAGCAGTGGCGCCGTGAGTCAGTGCTGAGTTCTGATTTTCTTGATCACAACTTCTTATCAGATGACAAGCGTTATCCGATCACGCTGATTGGCACCAATGCAGCTCGGGCGCTGGCGACCAACGCCACCGAAGGTCACATCTATTCGCAGTTCTCGTCTAAGACCTACAAGCAGCTACCTTCCCCGGGCGTCCTTGAGCTGGCGAATCCGTTTGACGAAGATAAGCCAATTGAATTCGAGGTTCCAGCTGGTGGAACGGGTTATTATCGCACCCCGTCTTTGATCAGTCTTTGGTCGAGTGCGCCATTTCTGAATAACAATATGCTTGGCGAATATACGGGAGATCCTTCGGTGGCAGGACGTATGACGGCCTTTAATGATGCAGCCGAAAAACTTCTGTGGCCTGAAAAACGTCCAGGAATTATCAAGCGGACGGATCGGGACAGCCATCTAAAACTGGGTGAATTTATAGCTGAGGCGCCTAAAGGGACACCGATAAAATTGCTGGCAAACTTAGATCCCCGGTCCACACCAAAAATTCTGCAGGCGAAGTTGAACTCACCGTTGGGGGCAAAGGTCCTGCAATCCCTGGTGAATTTTGTCCCTGATCAGGTGCTCACCCCGCTGCTCCTGAAGTACAACCAGGCTCCTGATTTCATTGAGGATCATGGACATGAATTTGGGGCGGACTTGCCAGATGAAGACAAGCAAGCCTTGATCGAGTTTCTGAAGACCTTCTAGGGTATCCAGGTAAGTCGAACGTTCTGGCTGGACAAGATACGCTCGAAAAGGCTATAGCCTTACAAGAGTCAGGAGTCATGAACCAGTTATAGACTGGATTCTGGCTCCTGATTCCTAAGTTCTATCTGAAGGATTTCTGATTGGGGATGAAATCTCACGGCGATTTGGAGTGCGATCGCCCCCCCTTGTCATCAATCCTGATCATTGAATTTCGGTATATAGCGGTTTTCATTGGCGTAAACAATAACACCCCACACCCTACACCCTACACCCTGTCTTCACTGAGAGGCGCTCCACCCCCGCGAGAATTATTATAACCATTGCCCATAACAATGAAGCTGCAGGGCTTTCCCAGGTATCCGCCACGATAAGCTGAAGAAAGAGAG
>JAKSDM010000671.1 GCA_022360135.1 Pseudanabaenales cyanobacterium
ATATTAATCATTCCCAGCTATTTTCCTGACCCAACCTGTGCTGTCCTATGGCTGAAATCTATCTGCTGGAAAAACTGAAGTCGGTTGAGCAAACCTTTGAGGAGCTGACCCGTCGTTTAGCAGATCCGGATGTCGCCAAAGACCCCGTTGAGTTCCAGAGAATTGCAAAGGCTCGATCTTCTCTTGAAGAAACCGTAGGCGCTTTTGAAACCTGGAAGCAGACTCAATCAGATCTGATAGGCGCTAGGGAGGTCTATAAGGAATCTGCCAGCGACCCTGAATTGAGAGAAATGGCTTTACTTGAAGTCGAGGATCTGGAGAATCAGATTGCGGGGTTGGAAATTCGTCTGAAGGTTCTCCTACTACCCCGCGACCCTAATGATGACAAAAACATTATGTTGGAGATTCGAGCCGGGGCGGGGGGCGATGAGGCCAGCATCTGGGCGGGAGACTTAGTGCGGATGTATTCCCGATATGCGGAGGGGCAACACTGGCGGGTCAAGTTGGTCAGTGAGTCCCTGGCTGACATGGGCGGCTTTAAGGAGGCGATCTTAGAAATTCAGGGAGATCAAGTTTATAGCAAACTTAAGTTTGAAGCTGGAGTTCATCGCGTGCAACGGGTGCCGGTTACAGAAGCCGGGGGCAGGGTTCATACATCCACCGCAACGGTGGCGGTGATGCCGGAGGTGGATGATGTCGAAGTGGAGATTGACGCCAAAGATATTGAAGTTTCCACAGCTCGGTCCGGCGGAGCCGGCGGCCAGAACGTTAATAAGGTAGAGACAGCGGTTGATTTGTTTCATAAACCCACCGGGATTCGAATTTTTTGTACGGAGGAGAGATCTCAATTGCAAAACCGAGAGCGAGCAATGCAAATCCTGCGGGCCAAACTCTACGAAATGAAGCTGCGGGAACAGCAGGAAAGCGTCACCTCTATGCGACGATCGCAGGTGGGTACAGGGGCTCGCTCTGAGAAAATCCGCACTTACAACTATAAGGACAATCGGGTCACCGATCATCGCTTAAACAAGAACTTTACCTTGACACCTGTTTTAGAGGGCGATATTGAGATGCTGATTCAATCCTGCATAGCTCAAGATCAGCAAGAACGGCTTGAGGAGTTGGCGGCTTCATCAGCTGCTCCCGTGTAATCTTGGCGAGGTGTCCTGACGCCCTGTTCGCATCGGATCAGTATTGAATCTCCAGTTTGGATATGGCGCGATTTCTCCACCTTGCAGACATTCACCTCGGGTTTGACCGCTACGATAACAAGGAGCGCACAAAAGATTTTTTCCGAGCTTTTCAAGATGCTTTGGAGCGCCATGCGATCGCAGCTCAGGTGGACTTTGTCCTAATTGCCGGGGATCTGTTCGAACATCGCAATATCCAGCCCGCTATTCTGAACCAGGCTCAACTTTGCCTGCAGAGGCTAAAAGAGGCGGACATTCCAGTTTTAGCCATTGAGGGAAACCACGATAACTGTCCCTACGGCGTTAAGACTAGCTGGTTGCGATATCTATCAGATTGGGGATTGCTGAAATTGCTGGAGCCCGGAGACATTTCCGCCGGGGAACCCTTTTATACTCCCTGGAACGATGAACTCCACCGGGGGGGGTATATTGACCTGGACTGCGGTGTGCGGGTAGTGGGCTCTAACTGGTATGGCGCTGCGGCGCCCCGCGCAATTGAACAAATCGCAGCGGCGATCAAAGCATTGCCTGCGGGGCCGGAATCTCTCGTTCTGATGTTCCACCATGGGTTGGAAGGTCAGATCAGCCGATATGTCGGCGCCCTCCGCTATCGTGAATTGGCGCCGCTTAAGCAGGCGGGGGTCGACTATTTGGCCCTAGGCCATATCCACAAGAACTATGCAGTGGAAGGCTGGATCTTTAACCCAGGCTCCCTAGAGGCGAACAATGTGGAAGAGAGTCGCTATGACCGAGGGGTTTACCTGGTGGACATTGATGATGATGGCGTTCACGCCGTGCTCAAGCAAGATTACTACCAACGTCCGATTGTGCGACTAAAGCTGACGGCAAGGGGGCAAGAAAGTGTTGCAGACATCGAACAGAGTGCGATCGCAAAAATTCAACACGCAGTCCAGTCTGGCCAACTGGATCGGCTTCAAACCCCGATCGTAGAACTGCGGATTGATGGTCAAGTGGGTTTTGAGCGGTTGGAACTGGATACCCGTCAACTCCAGCAGACATTACAGCGTCAAAGTGAGGCCCTGATTTTTCTATTGAAATATGATGTTGATCCAGTTGCCTATGCCTCTCCCTTAAACGAGGAAGCCAGTCGTCTCCAGATTGAGCAGGATGTATTTACCGATTTACTCGCCGCTAATCATGTCTATAAGAAGCGGGCGGACTCTCTGGCGACTGGGTTAATTGAGCTGAAGGACATGCAATTAGAAGGACAAACGGAGGAAGCGCTATACCAGTTTGTCCAAACTCTTCTGCAGGTTGAGCATTAGTGGGCCTGGGAAAGAGCAACGAGAATAGAGACCAGGGAGTTGTTTTTGGGGGGATGGGGAAGGAAGAATGAAGAACAAAGAAGGATTTGATTTTGGATTTTGAATTGGTTAGTGGGTATTGAGTAGCGCCTGCTTGAGTCCGGCCAACTGATACCCATCAGCAAATGGCTTAGATGCTTGATTGGTGTGCAGAAGTAAAATCATTGAAGTTGCTCAAAGTATAGTCTATGAGTTGGGATAAGCTATTACAGCCAAATTTGGTGCTCGGGGATTCAGTCCTAGGTCTAACCCCTGAAATTATTCAACAGTATGAGTTAGAAGGGCTAGTGCTGGATGTGGATGAAACCCTGGTGCCCTTTAATCAAGCCCAAACGACAGCAGAAGTGAGGTCCTGGCTGGAGAGCTTGAAGCCCTCTTTAGCACTATGGTTGGTGAGCAACAACCTAAATGAAAATCGCATTCGTCGGATCGCTCAGTCATTAGAGGTTCCATATTTAACCGGCGCCGGTAAGCCTTCCCGGCGCAAGCTGAGGCAAGCGACTACCGCCATGAACTTGCCGATTCAGCGGGTTGCCATGGTGGGCGATCGTCTATTTACTGATGTGTTAGCGGGTAATCGTTTGGGGATGTTCACCATCTTGGTGGAACCCATGGGCAGCGCTAACAAGGGTAAGCGTAACCATCTGGTGCGCTCCTGTGAAGTCTGGCTATCCCGATTTTTAGGCGTTTCACTGTCCCATTTAGAGCCATGATCTTTAACCCGCCATGGTTATAGGCAATTTGGCAGGAGCAGGTTTCGCCGATTTCTTCTAAGCTGCGCTTGAATTGTTTCCAATCAAGGTTACAAATGAGCAGTCTTGGCCCAGGGGGGGCGTCAGGTTGTCGGAGTTGGAGGGTAACCATAATTCAAAGGCTCCGATTCAGAGATATTTCGTTACTTATTTCCAAGAAACTAAATATAAAGAAAACATTACGAAATGTTTGAGGCGCCAATTTATCTGAGATCATAATTTTGATTAAATGGGATCAGCAAATATAAAGATCCTAGATTATAAAATTGGCTCTTGAGCTTTATTATTGTAGGGCGTTGACTCCATCTATATAGGAGGTCAGTGTCCTACAAGTCTTTTAGGATAAGGTTGTAAATCCTCTCCAAATTGCCAAGATTGCAGAGGGATATGGCGCTGCTAGATCCTCAACATGGAAAAATAGCTTGAACTCATATATAGCAATTCTCACTTGGGTTGAACACATCTCGTGAAGACGGGGTGTAGGGTGTAGTCAATGCAATTGAGAACTGCTATAGATCCGCTCGTTATTTACTGGGTTGAATGCTTTTGTGAGTACCCCGATAACCCTAGTCGTTAAAATTGGCACGTCAAGCCTGACAAATACTGATACAGGCCACTTAGCCCTTTCAACCATCGCCAGTTTAGTAGAGACCTTAACGGCCCTTCAGCGCACAGGGTATCGCATTATTCTGGTTTCATCAGGAGCTGTGGGAGTGGGTTGCGCTCGGTTGGGACTGACGGAGCCGCCTCGCACTATCTCAATGAAGCAGGCGGTGGCGGCGGTGGGTCAGGGACGTTTGATGCGAGTCTATGACGATCTGTTTACCTCCTTGGAACAACCGATCGCTCAAGTTTTGTTATCCCGCAGTGATTTAGTGCAGCGATCGCGCTATGTAAACAGTTACCGAACTTTTCGCCAATTGCTGCAGCTGGGGGTTATTCCCATCGTCAATGAGAATGACACAGTGGCTGTAGATGAGTTGAAATTTGGCGACAATGACACCCTATCGGCTCTGGTGGCGAGTTTAGTCGGAGCAGACTGGTTGTTTCTGCTGACGGATGTTGATCGCCTCTACTCAGCAGACCCTCGATATCACCCCGACGCCGAGCCCATTGGTTTAGTCGATCAGGTGGGGCAGTTGGCGGCCTTGCAAGTGGAGGCGGGCGATCGCGGCTCTGATTGGGGGACGGGCGGCATGGCGACCAAAATTGAGGCGGCCCGAATTGCCGCAAATGCTGGCGTACGCACCGTGATTACAGAAGGACAACAGCCCCCTAACATCACCAAAATCCTCCAAGGCGAATCCTTGGGTACTCAATTTGCCCCTCAGCCCAGACCCTCGAACGCCAGAAAGCGCTGGATCGCCCACAGTCTGATTCCGGCGGGCAAACTCTATCTGGATGATGGGGCCGTTGATGCTATTTGTCAGGCGGGTAAGTCACTCCTGGCGGCAGGCGTGATTGAAATTGAAGGGGAATTTCAGCAACGAGACGCCGTTCAGCTTTGCAATGCTTCTGGGCAAGAAATCGCTCGGGGAATTGTCAATTACAATTACATTGAACTTCAGAAAATTCAGGGACACCGATCAGATGAAATACCAGACATCTTGGGTTATGAGGGAGCAGAAACGATCGTTCATCGAGATAACCTGGCGCTCCATGCCGAATAATTATCCTTCATAGGAAGCTGGGGTTCTGTAAAGCGATCGCAAAATTACCAACTAATCGTTGTATAGTGCGATTGACCATGCCAGATTGGGCGAGAGACCCTGAGCTTTCACTATTGGTTTGCAAAGCAACGGCTATTTCGAAGCTCTCAGCTCAAATCAGGCAAGCAAATAGGACCACTTGACCGCCTCATCTATTGCAGTTTTTTTGACGAGTCTAAAAGGAATATTGAATGGGCGCTGACGTATCGCAACCCAAACCCACCATTCTTGTGACGGGAGGCGCTGGCTACATCGGCTCCCATGCGGTATTAGCTCTGGAGAAGGCAGGCTATCAGGTTGTAATTTTAGACAACCTGATTTACGGCCATGAGGATTTAGTTAAACAAACCCTGCAGGCAAAACTGATCGTGGGGGACATTACTGATCGGGTGCTACTAGATCAGCTATTTGTCACCTACAACATCGCCGCTGTGATGCACTTTGCGGCCTATATCGCAGTGGGCGAATCGGTGATTGACCCAGCCAAATACTATCACAATAACGTGGTGGGCGCTCTCACCCTCTTGGAAGCCATGCTGGCGGCTTCTGTAAAGCGCTTTGTCTTCTCCTCCACCTGCGCCATCTATGGTCCCCCCAAGACAGTTCCGATTCCAGAGGATCATCCCCAGAATCCGATTAGCCCTTACGCCGTCAGCAAACTGATGGTGGAAAAAATTCTAGCCGATTTCAGCCGCGCTTATGATCTCCAGTCGGTCTGTTTCCGCTACTTCAACGCTGCCGGAGCAGACCCCGAAGGTCGGCTAGGGGAAGACCATATGCCTGAGACCCATTTGATTCCGCTAGTGCTATTCGCCGCCTTAGGGCGGCGAGAGTCGGTCTCTATTTTTGGGACCGATTATCCAACTCCGGATGGAACCTGTACCCGAGACTATATCCATGTTTCGGATTTGGCCACTGCCCATGTACTGGGCCTAGAATACCTGCTTAAGGGGGGGACAACTGAGTTCTTTAATCTGGGGAATGGGAATGGGTTTTCGGTTAGGCAAGTGATTGAGATGGCTCA
>JAKSDM010000092.1 GCA_022360135.1 Pseudanabaenales cyanobacterium
CCACCAATGCTTAGCGGCGATGACCAATAGTTCGGGGTAACAAACCATGGTGGTCGCTCAACTCAATAGGGTCCAGGAGTTGTAAGCACAACTCACAGATTCGACTACCCTTTTTTCCCACACTCTGAGTTGTTCACCTGATTTTGTACACAATTGGCACAATTTCTGACTCATAGCACGAGCAGTTGAGCACATTCGCAAAACTATACCGTCAAAAAATAAGATTTGCCCTATTCATAGAAATTGTGTGAGAAATTCGGGAAAAGCGGGATGCACTCAACTATTGTGGGGACAACTGCAACTCCAACTGATTAACTCGATTTTCAAGCTCAACGACTCTTTGCTTGAGTTCGATCGCGAGTATCGCCAAGTTATCAAATTGCTCTTCCAGTGAAGGTTCAAACACATCCGGTCTGGTTACAGGGGGAGAGACCGGACGTCTGGCGGTAGGAATGCGACTCACCCCTGAAACCTGAGAGGCCAGTTGCCTGATATCCGATCTGAGACTTCGCACCTCAACCTCTAAGCGGCTGAGTCTAGAATTGAGCTGAGTTGGTAACTGCGCCGGAGTAGCCTGCTGCAGCGCAGCGAAGATGAGAAGCAAGACTATCGCTGATAGCAGGAGTCTTCTGAGAATGCCAAATTGATTTTGCATGGCGCAAATGATGTAAGTGCAACTCGGATAAGAAAGTTTTGATGCGAAACGCCCCCTTTCTTTACTTTATGCTTAAGTTCTCATCTTTCACTTGAGCAGCTTAGTCATAATTGAGAAAAATTCTAGTAATCAAGCCAATTATGGGACCAACAATCGGCATCGCATTTGCCGCTTTAATTTTCCTGGCGGCATCGGGACTCAAGTTGGATCGAGAATACCAACGAGGGGTGATTTTTCGCTTAGGTCGGCTTAGAAGGACGCAAGGTCCAGGACTGTACTGGATTGTTCCCTGGATTGACCAAAAGGTGCAAGTAGATGTTCGCACCAAAACGGTTGACATTCAATCCCAGGAAACAGTCACTGCCGACAGCGTCACGATTAAGGTCAACGCTGTCCTCTACTACCGTATCCTTGAACCCCGGAAAGCGATCAACCAAGTTGAAGACTATCGAATGGCAGTGTATCAAACTGCTCTCACTACCCTGCGCAATGTGGTTGGACAAAATATTCTGGATGATATATTGCAAAATCGGGATAAGGTGAACTACAAGGTCCAGGAAATTGTGGACGAAATCACAGAACCTTGGGGTGTTGTCGTAGAGCGGGTGGAGATGAAGGACGTCGAAATTCCCTCCAGCATGCAACGGGCAATGGCCAAGGAAGCAGAAGCCGTAAGGGAGAAACGGGCCCGCTTAATCAAAGCGACGGCTGAGCAAGAAGCCTCCATCAAACTAGCAGAAGCCTCAAAAAGCATCCTGGAAAATCCAGCCGCTTTAGAACTACGACGGTTGCAGATGCTGACTGAAGTTGGGGCGGAGAATAACACCACCACGTTGATTATGCTGCCGTCAGACTTTATGCTGTTGGCGAAAAGTTGGTCGGAAGCCCTGCAAAAAATCCAAAATGATCACCAACCAGCGGCTCAACCTTTCCAGTCAGAGGTTGGCATGAACTCCCAACCCCAAGCCTATGGAGAAGATTAATCACAGTGTCTTTAGTTCCCTATATTCGTCGGAAGCAGACAAGCTAAAGAGCATTTAATTTGCGTGTTCTTTTGTCGGAAAGTAGTCAGCCGTCAGCTGACTGCTCCGCAGAAGCAAGCTACTGTTCTGTCAATCAAAGCTTGACGGGAAAGGGGAAAGGAGAAAAGATAGATACGCCCTTTCCCCTTTCCCTAGGCTTAGCCCGTCAGCTTAAGCTTGGCTAATAATTTCATTGAGGTGTACAATCATCGTCTAGAATACAGAAAAAAGTGTTCTGAATATGATTGGCTAAGGCTGGATCATTTTGCTGAGCAGTCGTAATGGCATTAAATTGGTTAACAGTCAAACCATTACGTTCGACTGCTTCAATCGCTTGGTTGCAGTAGTGTGTTGCTATTTCTCGGATGCTGTCGCCTAGACTGGCTAAATGACTGGGATTATCGCATTTAGCCGGTGGAACATATCCAATCCGTTGTTTGATATCGGCGTAAGTAGTTTGACGCACCTGCTCAATGGCGAGCACCGCCTGAACATAGCTCAGCACATCGGTATCGGTAATCGTTTTAATATCGGCAGGGCTACCGTCAATCATGACATGGAACCGTTTTTGCAAGTCAGGGTTGAGCCCGGTGAATAATCCTAAGAGGGAAAAAGCGCCAACGATCAGCAAATCAAGCAAGCTCTTTTGAAGGCTAAATCGAGGCTGATAACGAAGAGAATGAGTCATGACTTAACGATTGAAGGACATTCGAAAGTGATGTCACGCCCGACTCCCTGAAGGGTTAAGAAACAACCCTGCGGATCAAACAATGCCTGGTAGTTCCAGTGCTGCCAACGCACTTCTCCATTGGTTAGAATCATGCGATGTATTATGGTTGCCGCTGGCGTTTCTTGGCATAGCGAGGCTAAGCGCTGCATTACCCTTATCCGGTCCATCTCTGGAATCCAGTCAAAGAAGCTTTGTCCAATCAGTTCCTCAGGTGACTTGCTAAAGTACTGAGAGCAGGCTGGATTGATGAAGATGAGCATGCCGTCAGCGCTAGTGCGCCAGACTAACTCCGTCTGAGTTTCAACAATGGTGCGGTAGTGTGATTCACTTTTCTTCAATTCGGCTACGACTCTTCTTTGTTCAGTGATATCCCGTAGCAGCCAGCGCAACTCAACCATCTGGTTTTTATGGTTGCGTGCAGTAGTAATATCCAAAGCTGTGTAGATGCTTGGCTTGCCATAAGGTTGTAGAGCCAACTCCACGCCCTGAATGCGATCGCATTGACGCAAATAGGTTAATAAGGCGTAGAAAGCTCTGCGTCCTTGGTCAGTCATCAAACATGCTAACCGTTTACCCATTAAAAGCTGCCGCTCTAGATTCAGTAAAGTTGCCGCTGCATGATTGGCCTGTAAGATTATCCCTTCAGGCGTTGTCACCAAATACGCATCTGGAGCAAAGTCAAAGAGTTCCTGATAGTATTGACGGCCTAATTGCAACGTCTCTAGCACGATGTAAAATTTCTCTAGTTCTATATGCAGCGCCTCTAAGTTTGTAGAGACTGGGGTCAAGGCTTCTACCGATAGCTGCTGTCGTGCAGAAAATTCAAAGAGCTGCAGTAGCATTTCTAGGTGTTGCCGAGTCACCTGCATCTGCCGATTAAAGGAATCTAAGCTCACGATTTAGCTTCTTGACATGGATCACACACTCAAACCAAAAACTTCAGCTAGAAATGCCGGATAAAGGACTTTGTAATCCTGGCAGAATCATTGCTGACAGAGATGAAGGCTGAAAACGAAGCTGAGGGTTGTTCAACTCCGTATTGACGCCCCCCGCTGAATGGAGTCGGGATCTCACAAAAAGTCTCTAATATATTGGTGATGCCCGACACCCCTCCAAGATTTTGTAAATAGAGGTGTAAGTCGTTTGGCATGAATGATCGATTCTGCATCAAGCTGCCCTCCATAACATGATTGGGATTTTTGCGGAAAATAAAATCCTCGATTCCAGATTTTTGCGGTCTCACAGATCTCATTCAGTATCTTCTCAGGAAAAAATTGACCAGCCTATCAGGCTTCTGAAGACCGTATTGCAAGTAAACTTTCTTTTACCAAAATAATGCGAATCACCTTGACCCCATACTGACCATAGCCAAGTCCACATCGCCAATATTAGGCGATTTCTACGACGGCTGGAAGAACCTAGCCTACGTTGTCAAAAATCTTGCTGTTGCAGACTTAGAGCCTGCTTTGCACACCTGAAAAGAAACGGGTAGCAACCATTAAGTAAGTGTGATTCTTACTGTTAGAAAGAATACTAACACGTGCATTACATAAACGCAATACTGAATCAGATGTGCACAAAAATGATTCAATATGCTTCAATGATATTGAATGACTAAGAATGGGCGACCAACTTACGGGTGCTCTGTATTGCCAAGATTAAGCTTACTTGAGCGCCATTTAGGCGATATCTCGGGTAATCTCCAATCCATAAGCCAATCAAGCTCCCAAGCTCGAATGGCCACAAACTTAGGGGGGCCTTAATTAAGGGTAAACTTCTCAATCTATCTCAAGTGTTAACTTACAAGCAGAATCAAGCTCTAAGCATTGGGCAAAATTGCGATTCCATTCACAATTTACCGATCACATCATCAATTCCTCCTTTCATTCAGGGTAATCAAATACGGCCTCGATATCCCTGGCATATTTGGCGACAATACCCAGTCATGGTTGAGGAATGCTATTTGGCCAGCACTATTTGGCTGATAAGGGTGCAAGTGCTTGCAAATCCGACATTCTCGGCAACGGTCTTAGCAAGTGATTTTGAGAAAATTGGCCAGCAGCTAGGCATCAAACTGAGGTAATTACGAAAAGCAGTTCTCCTGGTTTATTCATTTCACCTTTAACCATTGAAGCGGGGGTTATTCTTCATCATTCTCATCTTCAAATAGATCATTTTCCAACTCTGTTCTTTCTCGCTCAAAATCAAACCCGTTTTGTTCCAGAAGCTTCTGTTCCAACTCCTCTAATGGCATCTCCAGCCGCTCAGCTCTTTCTCGCAGAACTTCTTGGAGCTTGGGCCAGTGCTCATCAGCCCTCATC
>JAKSDM010000241.1 GCA_022360135.1 Pseudanabaenales cyanobacterium
CAGCTAACGGGGCGTCCCTATACTGCTTTTATTGTTTCTACCTCCAGCTATTACGAAGGTCGATTGCGACTCCCTTGGATCACAGAGCGATGCTTGCGATCGCACCGTTGCCTTCAGATCTTTACCCGAGACGCCTTCACGGCTAAAGATTTGCAACAGCGGGGCCTCAAAAAAGCGATATTTTCTGGGTATCCGATCATGGATGTCCTGGAGCCGACAGGAAAAGACCTACAACTCCAGCCGGATGTTTCCATGATTGCTTTGCTGCCCGGCAGTCGTCTGCCTGAAGCGCTGAATAATTTGGCGTTACAACTTCAGCTTTGTGAAGTAATTGCAAACATACGCCCTATGCAGTTTAGGGCCGCTCTGGTTCCCAGCATTACCGAACAAGACTTATACGCGATCGCCACAGCACAGGGCTGGCGGTATCGAGGGCAAGGCTGCTTAGAAAAAGCGATCGCCGATCAACATTGTCAGGTTCAGTGCTATAAAGACGCCTTTGCTGATATCCTGCACCAGTGCAACCTGGCGATCGGCATGGCGGGAACAGCTGTGGAGCAAGCCGTTGGCCTGGGAAAACCTGTGGTTCAAATTGTCGGCGCGGGTCCCCAATTCACCTATCGCTTCGCTGAAGCCCAAATGAGACTCTTGGGGCTTTCTGTCAAAACCATTGGCAGGCGACCAGCGTCGCCAGCAATTCTCCAGCAAGCGGCTCAACAAATCGTTGATATTCTCCAAGACTCTGTTTATGTCACCGCCTGTATTGAAAATGGCAAAGAGCGGGTGGGGGATGCGGGCGGCTCATCTAAAATTGCCCGCCATCTTACCCAATATTTCCTCAACACAGTTCCTCCAACCGTCGCTTAACTGGCGTCAGAGCCTGTACCCACCCTCAATGCCTATCTTGCCTATCTTAGGAGGTGACTTGTCGGCTACTGTCACGAGCTTAATCATTCCTATTCGGAGGTAACGCTTGCGATGCCCATTAGGATATGAATATAAGTCATGGCTGACTGTCAGCTCTTGGTAAATCCCAGGCCATTTTCCTTCGCATAACGTTCCATAAAGCGCATAAACCGATCCCAAGCCGACACACTCTTCATTACATAAATCGCCTCAATTCCCGCCGGTTCACCATTGACAAACTTGGCGTTCACCTCTCGGGAAACCAGTTCACCCTCCTCGTCCACCAGATACATGCCGGTAATTTCGACCCCATTATTAGCAAGCGCCTTGGGTTTATCGAAGTAGAAAATTGCTTTACCATTCGTGCCATCCTTAGAACGGGTCAGTCTCACATCTGGCACTATTTCTTCAGCCACACCCCGGGAAAATTGAATCTCAGCCATTGCGATAGAATCCTAAATGTTACGTAAGTTTAAAAAACCATCTTCTCACCTTATGGAATTGCTTGAGTAAGGAAGCAGGAGCATACCTATCCCTTAATTCCTGATCACTGACCTAGAATCGGTATAACTTTTAATGCTGTCTCAGGCAAATTTATAGATTTATTGGAGAGGATAGGATTATAAAAGTTAGTCATCTACACGCTGAAATTTTTCAATCCAACCCAATGCGATCGCGCAAAATCCGTCGTCGCCGTAAACGATTGCGTCTGTGGCTGATTATCTTATTAGGTCCTATGTTGTGGTTAGGACAGCGGCAGGTTAGCGCTTATTTTCAAACCCCTCAAGCGGCATTAGTTCTGGGTGGAGCAGCCGAGCGAGAGCGCTTTGCAGCGGTGTTTGCTCAACAGCACCCTGATATCGAAATTTGGGTATCATCAGGGACTAATCCCGAATACGCAGAGTGGGTCTTTACCGAAGCGAATATTGACCTTAGTCGAATCAAGTTAGATTATCGAGCCGTTGACACAGTGACCAACTTCACCACTCTAGTGGATGACTTGAAGTCAGAAGGCATTACTCGGGTCTACCTGATCACGTCTGACTACCATATGCGTCGGGCTAGCATTATTGCTCAAATCGTCCTGGCGAGTCGGGAAATCAGCTTTCAACCGATTCCGGTCCCCTCAGACAAAGCGCCTGAATCCCTAACCAAAGGCCTGCGCGATGGGGCAAGGGCAATGCTGTGGCTATTTACAGGCCATACGGGGTCTACCCTAAGTCAGACATTTGGAAAACGTTGAGATTAGCTGTAACCCTAAATTTTCAGCGCTAGAATTAAACACGCGGCCCCCTAAGTTTGTGTACTGCTCAGTCGGATTGAGGAGATACTTTCATGGCTTTGATTACAGAGTCACCTTACACCCAAGCGCAAATAAAGATCTGGTTACAAGGACTGCTGACCATTGCTTGGGCAGATGGTCACTTTGATAATGAAGAAAAAGAACTGATTGCCGAAATTACCCAAGATGAACTGGCGCCGAACATTAATTTTGATTCCTTTGAACCCATTTCCCCTGAGGATCTGGCTGCCGGACTAGGGCAAGATACTGAACTCGCCCAAAACTTTCTCAGAATGGCGGTTATGGTTGCTCTTGCCGATGGCGTCTACTCAACCCAAGAAAATGAAACCCTGTTGAAATTTTGCGGAGCCTTACAGCTCGACGCAGAGATTTTAAAATCTCTGCAATCAACCCTGTATAACCTCCAACAGGCAGATACTCAGCTTGCGCCTGACCAAGCTGCCCCCAGTCATGGGCCAGAAGGGGAAGGCATCGATCCCCTGAAACCAGCGAGAGAGTGGCTGGAGCAGATGGAAGTTCATGATCCCCGACTAGCTCGATTCCTCTGCAAAATGATTCCTTCCCAATGCCCTTTCGAACGGAATGTAACCCTTTTCGGCCGTAAGATTATTCGCATTCCCGCCATGTGCAAACTGAACCCTTTGTATGATCAACTCGTTGGCATTCGATTCCGCGCCCTGTCTTATTTGGCGGATGAGTGCCAGGAAGATGTAACGCCTTATTTGTAAGGTTCAGACTTTGGCTGTTGGCTGAGTAGAGGATAGGCAATAGGCAAGAGAAGAGAATGAAGCATGCGTTGATGCCTGTCCCTGGTCTATCCTCTATCCCTAATTGATCTCCCCCTGATTTTATCCTATTTACCCTACACCATACACTGTCTGCTTCCTGAGCACTCGTTGCGCTTTTAGCTTTGCCGTTTCCCCCTACTTAGCTCCCCCGCTCTCGCTTCTGAACCGGGCTCTGAGGAGCATTTCTGAGAGATTTGCGGCGGCGACACGCCGAGGCGAGCAAGACTATCATCTCTCGGTAGCAAAGGCTACGGTGTACACAGATCTCGACTCCGATTGCGAATTTGCCGATCTAGCCCCCCTAACCCCCCAATTCTGGGGGGGATCAGAGTTCAAAGTCCCCCAGAATTGATACTGCTGGCGAATTATTTCGTAACATCGTGAGAATGGCTGAAATGACTCCGGCTCCGACTTGTGTGTACACGGTAGGTAGCAAAGGAGGGAGCAACAAAATTAACTCAACGGCTCTTTCTTGTTACCCTCCAACCAGAAGTTCACCAAAGCTTTATAGACCTCAAATCAGGGGAATTGATCCAGGTTTGGGGGCGGATCAATACAGCCGGACAATGGTTGCTAGTAGACGCATTGAAGCGATAACATGCAGTATTGCAATTCGAATTACAATTTATAGCATTTGGGGCAATCACCTAAGTTCGGCGAATCCACG
>JAKSDM010001523.1 GCA_022360135.1 Pseudanabaenales cyanobacterium
AGATGTCTAGATCACAAGGTCACAACTTAAACAGGAGCGCTATAGAGCAAATCAGCTTTTCAGTTAGCTTTTTCAGAAAATGAACTCATAATAGCTCGAAATGCTGATAGTGAAAGAACACTGACTCTTTACTTTAAGGATATCTGGAATTTCTGGCGAGATTCTAGTATTTAGACTGTGATTCAACCAAAGTTGAAGATTAAGTTGCAGAATCTAAATAGCGGATTGTTTGGCGTATACTCCCCTTTCAGTCAAACTATCTTTAGTGAATGAATATTTGAAATGATTAATTGTTTGAACGATTAATCGTGTAGAGACTGCTGCAGGATACAGCGAATCAATGGTTCAAGAACGGACATTACCAGTATTTCAAGCGGCTTCGGCCCAAATCTCTAAAGCAGAGGGGCTAATGCTGTATGAGGATATGGTCTTAGGGCGTTGCTTTGAAGACAAGTGCGCCGAAATGTACTACCGGGGCAAAATGTTTGGTTTTGTCCATCTCTATAATGGCCAGGAGGCCGTGTCCACTGGGGTTATTAGGGCTCTCCGTCAAGGCGAGGACTACGTATGCAGCACTTACCGCGACCATGTTCACGCCCTCAGCGCTGGGGTTCCAGCCCGGGCAGTGCTGGCTGAGCTATTTGGCAAAGAAACCGGCTGTAGTAAGGGGCGAGGCGGCTCCATGCATATGTTCTCCGCCGAACACAATCTGTTAGGGGGATTCGCTTTCATTGGCGAGGGTATTCCCGTCGCCTTGGGGGCTGCTTTCCAAAGCAAGTACCGCCGCCATGCCATGGGCGATGAGTCAGCTGACCAGGTCACCGCCTCCTTCTTTGGAGACGGCACCACGAACAACGGTCAGTTCTTTGAATGCCTGAATATGGCCGCGCTCTGGAAACTGCCCATTATTTTTGTGGTGGAAAATAATAAATGGGCTATTGGCATGGCCCATGAGCGGGCCAGTTCTCAAACGGAAATCTATCGCAAAGCCGCTGTCTTTGGCATGCCGGGGGTAGAGGTGGATGGTATGGATGTGCTAGCTGTCAGGGCGGCGGCTCAAACTGCGATCGCCCGCGCTCGCGCGGGTGAAGGACCAACCTTGATTGAATGTTTAACCTATCGTTTCCGGGGGCACTCTCTGGCGGACCCGGACGAGTTGCGCTCCAAAGCCGAAAAAGAAGCCTGGCAAGCGCGTGATCCGATTAAGAAATTTGAAGCTTATCTGTTGGAGCAAACTCTAGCCAATCAGGAAGAACTGAAAGAAATTGAGCGGCGAATTCAAGCAGAGGTAGACGACGCCGTTAAATTCGCCGAGGAAAGTCCTGAGCCGAATCCGAGTGAGCTGTATCGGTATGTCTTTGCGGAGGAGCAATCGACTTAGGCGGCGTTAGGCGTTAGGTGAGCGGATGGTTTTGCGGTTTGAGTGTTGGCTTTTGAATTGAGCGCCATTACTCCGGACTCAAAACTGGGGCCCAAGATTTAACTGCCAAAAGCTAACCCGCTTAGGGTGTAAGATTCAATCTGGAATATCCAATTTGTTGAGCAATTACCAAAATACCAAAATAGATGGCAGAAACGCTTCTTTTCAATGCCCTTCGGGAAGCCATTGATGAAGAGATGGCTCGAGATAACACCGTTTTTGTGCTGGGTGAAGATGTGGGTCACTACGGCGGCTCCTACAAGGTTACTAAGGATCTCTACTCGAAATATGGTGAGCTTCGCGTTTTAGATACGCCCATTGCCGAGAACAGCTTTACTGGCATGGCGGTAGGCGCAGCAATGACGGGGCTTCGCCCGGTTATTGAAGGCATGAACATGGGTTTTTTGCTATTGGCTTTCAACCAAATTGCGAATAACGCTGGGATGCTGCGCTATACCTCTGGCGGCAATTACAAGATCCCGATGGTGATTCGGGGGCCGGGAGGGGTAGGGCGGCAGCTGGGAGCTGAGCACTCCCAGCGGTTGGAGGCGTATTTTCAAGCAGTACCCGGGTTGAAAATTGTCGCCTGCTCTACCCCCTATAATGCCAAGGGGCTTTTGAAATCAGCTATTCGGGATAATAACCCGGTGCTATTTTTTGAACATGTGCTGCTCTACAACCTCAAGGATGATCTGCCCGACCAGGAATACCTAGCGCCCCTAAATAAGGCCGAAGTGGTTCGTCGGGGCAAGGATGTGACCATTCTTACCTATTCGCGCATGCGCCATCACGTCTTACAGGCGGTTAAATCTTTGCAGAAGAATGGCTTTGATCCTGAGGTGATTGACCTGATTTCCCTGAAGCCGCTTGACTTTGAAACCATTAGTGCTTCCATTCGCAAAACTCATCGAGTGATTGTGGTAGAGGAATGCATGAAGACGGGCGGCATTGGGGCGGAAATTATCGCCTCGATTAATGATCGCTTGTTCGATGAATTGGATGCCCCGGTGCTGCGGTTATCTTCCCAAGATATTCCGACCCCCTACAATGGAAAGCTAGAGAGCCTCACTATCGTTCAACCGAAGAAAATTGAGGCGGCGGTGGAAAAAATGATGGCTCTGCAGATTTAGGCGCTGTTTAGATTATGGGCAAACAACGCTGGCTTTTAGCCATGATTCTGGCGCTTGCCGCTGGCGCTTTAACTATTTTGGTATGGCCGATAGTCCAGAGCCAGGCCTCACCGATTTTATTGGGTCTGGATCTACGAGGAGGGTCTCAACTAACCCTGCAGATTAAACCCACAGAGGAGATTACAGAAATAACCCCCCGCGATCTGGAGGCGGTGCAGCGGGTGGTGGAGGGGCGAGTCAATGGTCTCGGCGTTTCTGAGGCGATTGTTCAGAGTGCGGGACAAGATCAACTGTTGATCCAGTTACCGGGCGTGAGTGATCCAGAACAGGCGGAACGAGTTTTGGGCGGAACGGCTCAGCTTGATTTCCGTAAACAGCGTCAGGATACTGAGACGCAGCTGCAGATTGAGCAGCAGATTCTACAGGATCATCTAATTCAGCGATCGCTGCTGCAGGAAGCAGGCGATGCAGCAGCGATCGCTAAAAACCAGGCTGATGTTGAGGGCAGTCGTAAGGCGATTGCTGATTTGTTTGAACCGACTGGGCTAACGGGGGATAAGTTGCGAGACGCCCTGGCTAGACCGATGGGCGCCGGTGATAACTGGGAAGTCGTAATTGAGTTTGACAGCGAGGGCTCTAATCTATTCGCCCAAATGACTCGCGATATAGCGGGTACAGGTCGTCCGATCGGGATCTTCCTTGACAATAC